>JAIUMG010000037.1 GCA_022565655.1 Alkalimonas sp. | reverse complement strand
CGCGGTCAGGTCTATCTGGATACGGCACGCAAGCTCGTCCGTTAATGGCACGGTAGGGGCGCAATCATGCGCCCCTACTGGTCGGCGAACTGTTGTTTCGACATCAAGTTAACGGTCTCATGCAGTTCGGAATACACCAAAACAATGTCTCCATCTTTTAATTGTTGCCGAACCTGGGCTACTTTGTCGTGTAGCGAGATCTCCTGCTCACCATAATCAGTGCCTTCGCGCAGCACATAGTACTCAATTAGATTGTCCAGCGTGGTCGCATCCAGTTGTTGCCAGGGAATAATCATCGGTTCATCACTTGTTGAAAAAAATGTGGAATACGCTCATTTAACCAGAATCGGGGGCGTAAGGGGTTATGGCCGGCAATAAAGCCAACATGGCCACCGCTTGGGCTAAGTTCATACTGAATGCTAGGCGACAGTTCAGCCGCGGTCGGGATCACATCAGTCGCCAGAAATGGGTCGTCTGCGGCATGAATAATTAAGCTTGGGATGCGAATATTGGCCAGGTAGGCTTTGCCACTGGCTTGCTGATAATAATCGGCAGCATCCCGAAAACCATGAATAGGGGCCGTGTAGCTGTTGTCGAATGCTTCAATGCTGCGGATCCGTTTCAGCTGCTGGCTATCCAGCGGGATTGGAAACTGCGGAAAACGGTTGATTTTTTGCAATGTACTGGCTTTTAGTTGACGCAGTAAGTAGCGCTGATACAGCTTACTAAATCCCTGATCGATGCGCCGGGCACTGCTGGCAAGCGCTAAGGGCGCACAGACGGCAACCGCAGCGGTGAGAGGGTTATGCTGTTGCTGTTCACCACAGTATTTCATCAGCACATTGCCGCCTAGCGAAAAACCAACGGCCAGTAGTGGTGTAACAGGCAACTGCTGTTGCAGATACTGCAGCAGATAGCCAAAGTCTGCGGTATCGCCTGAGTGATAGGCCCGTGGTAGCTGGTTTAATTGATCACCACAGCCTCTGAAGTGCATCAGCACCACCGGCCAGTTCAGTTGTTGAAAGGCAGCAAACATGCCCCGAATGTAATGGCTATGCTGGTTACCCGCTAAGCCATGCAACAGCACCACCAGCGGACGCTGATTGTGCTGTGGCAGCGCTTCACTCCAGTTCAGTTGGATCTCATCGCCATCCGGTAAACTCAGCAGCTGTTTATGGACCCTGTGCTTGCCATGTCCGGCGGGGTAAAGGTACTTGCCAGCAATGGTTTGCAAATGGCCACCGGGCAGCCACCAGGCAGGTTGAAAAGGCACAGCTGTTGGCACAAAACCTCTCGATTACTCATCTGATCTTAGTGGAGTCAGTGTACCTTATTTCCACGCCGAAGATCTGTTGCAATGCATGGCTTGCATCGGCTCTGTACATCATGATTTTGTTGCTTGAATGTATTCTTTTGTTTTACCATGATTTTTTTAAAAGGAGTTTGTGATGAGAGCATGGTTATTGCTGCCATGGTTATTGCTGCTTAGTGCAACAGTGCTTTATGGCGGAGAAGCAGTTGCTCAGGATGTAAATTCGGCACATCGTGTTGGGCTGCACTTTTTGCTCGGTACCGGTGAGGTTGAAGAGCCAGCATCCCATACTGATGCAGATCTCAGCGATCTGTATGGCATCGATCTGTTTTATCGCCATCAGTTGAGTCCGGGGTTTGCGGCGGAGTTCGCTTACATCAACGCGTCCATGGGGATTGGTGGGGCGATAGCCTCTATTTTAGGAGGGCTGCAGGATATCAACCTGTCTGCTGTGCGACTCAGTGGTGTTGCCGGCTATGCACTGACGGATCGGCAACAACTGTTCGTCAAAGCTGGGGTTACACAAAATCGTTTGAAGCTGAAGTATCAAGACCGGGCTGCATCCAAAAACGAGACCGGGGTTGCTGTTGCAGCAGGCTGGCAGTATCAGTTTGATGAAGGCTGGGCGGTGCAGGCGGAACTGGGATACAACACCAGCTCGCATCTGACTTATCGAACGGGCTTAATAGGCTTGAGTTATCGTTTCTGAGGTCTGAAAAACCAGTTGCAGCTGATGCTTTCGCTGCCTGGAGAATTACGCTACTCTGCAGCTATCATTCATCCTCTTGACTAAAGCCTTCATGCAGCAAGATACGCAGACCAGCGCTTTACATGATATCCGGCTCGATACCCTGTTTCGGCTGGTAAAAGCCAGTGGCGTCAATAAAGTGTTGGATCTGGGCTGTGGTTCGGGTTCTTTTTTACTGAAATTAATGGCAGACCCCCAATTTACCGACGTTGTTGGTTTGGAGCAATCAGGTGAGTCGTTATCTCAGGCGCGTAATAAACTCACCGCGGCGCTGTCCGAGCGACCAAGCCGATTGCAACTGGTCTGTGCCTCTTATGCTGACCCACAGCCCAGCCTGTCTAGGTTTCCCATGGCTGTGATGATAGAAACCATTGAGCATGTTCCGGCGGGGCGGTTATCTGCGGTGGAGCATCAGGTGTTCGCGGTATTGCAACCTGGTCAATTATTGCTCACCACCCCCAATAGT
The DNA here is from genome assembly GCA_022565655.1 of Alkalimonas sp. Taxonomy (GTDB): domain Bacteria; phylum Pseudomonadota; class Gammaproteobacteria; order Enterobacterales; family Alteromonadaceae; genus Alkalimonas. The sequence continues at coordinate 12,608 of JAIUMG010000037.1, read as the reverse complement.
GAATACAATGTATTGTATGGCTTACGTGCGGGGGAGTTTCGCGACCCGGATCATAAGTTTGAATGGAGCCGGGCTAAGTTTAAGCAATGGGCGCTGGGTGTGGCCAAGCGCCATGGTTATCAGGTGCAGTTTCGTGGTATCGGCGAGGCGGATGCTGAGCTTGGGCCGCCGACTCAACTGGCGATGTTTCAAAAACGCTAAGGGAGCCCACGGTTATGAAACGCAGACAATTTCTTAGTATTGCCATTGGCACGCCTGTGGTGCTTTTTCTGGGCACCAAGCTTGGTGCCATGCTGCGACGGTACCCTCTGCATGAGCTGTCGGCTCAGTTGCAGCATCTGCCGCTGCATCAGTTGAGTAGCACCGGCAGCTGGAATGTCAGTGAAATCTTTCAGCATTGTGCGCAAAGTATTCGTTTTTCCCGGTTGGGCTACCCTGAACACCGCTCTGCTTTATTTAGGAGTACGGTGGGAGCAACTGCGCTGGCTGCCTTCAGCTGCGCCGGCAAAATGCATCATCCGCTGGATGAGCCCTTGCCCGGCGCTCCGGCTTTAGCAGCGGCGGTGCCGGTGGATGTGGCCTTGGCGGAACTGGTGATGGAAGTGGAGCAATTTATTGATTGGCAGGGCGCGTTGGCACCGCACTTTGCCTATGGCCGTTTAAGTAAAGCGCAGTATTACAATGCCCACTGGCTGCATTTGCAAAATCACCTGCAGGAGGTCGTGCTGAGTTAAAGCCAGCGCCGGGTGCGCTGACAAAACTGCTGCCACTGCTCGCCAAACTGTGCTGCTAGTTGCCGTTCTTCCGGCACGATTTGCCAATAGTGCAACCAAAGCACGAACCAAGGTAGCCAGAGAAAGCCGCTCAGACTATGCAGCCAAAAGGCCAGTGCAGTGAGCAGCAAGACAAATCCCAAATACATCGGGTTGCGACTGAACTGATACAGACCACCGGTGACCAATACCTGGGTTCGCTCCGGGTAGCGTGGGTCTACAGTGGTGTTAGCGCGATGAAATTGCCAAACTGCCCAGCCACAGAAGATCAGACCATCCAACGTCAATAACACGGCCAACAGCCGGCTGAACCATAGTGGCCAGGGCGCCGGCCAGCTAGAGGTCAGCCCAATCAACACCGCAAAGATCACAAACAGCAGCAAAGGGGGAACTTTTTTCTCCATGACCATCGGCTCCTGGCTAGGGTTGGTGCCAGCATAACAAGTCTGGGGTAGTACCAGTCAAGTTTGGGACCTGATCTAAGCACGTTTTTTTATAAAGCCGACTGTGATTCCATGAGCATATAGGGTATAAGGGCGCAATGAAGATACCAAAACGCATTCAGCCACTGGTCGAAGAAGGCTTGGTGGATGAAGTCATCCGTCCGTTGATGAGTGGCAAAGAAGCTGCTGTCTATATCGTCCGTTGTGGCGAGGATATTCGTTGCGCTAAAGTCTATAAAGAAGCGAACAAACGCAGCTTTAAACAAGCGGTACTGTATCAGGAAGGCCGCAAAGTACGAAGCTCTCGCCGTGCGCGGGCGATGGAGAAAGGCTCTAAGTATGGTCGGGCTCAGCAAGAAGAAAGCTGGCAAAACGCCGAAGTCGATGCCTTGTTTAAACTAGATAAGGCTGGAGTGCGAGTTCCGCGCCCCTATGGCTGCTATGATGGTGTTTTGTTGATGGAGCTGGTGTGCGACGACGAAGGCATGGTTGCCCCTCGTTTAGGTGATGTGGCAATGGATGAAGACATCGCGCTGGCCGACCACGCCACTATGATGCAGTATGTGGTCATGATGCTGTGTGAAGGTTTGATCCATGGCGATTTGTCGGAATTTAATGTGCTGGTGGATGACCACGGCCCAGTGATTATCGACTTGCCACAAGCGGTTGATGCGGCTGCCAATAACAATGCCAAGTGGATGCTGGAGCGCGATATAAACAACATGCGCGATTATTACGGCCAGTATGCGCCTGAACTGCTTAGTACCAACTACGCTGGCGAGATCTGGGCGCTGTACGAAGCGGGCGAACTGACCCCAGAGGTGGAACTCACCGGCGAATTCATCGCCGATGACAGCAGTGCAGATGTAGACTCAGTGCTGGAGCAAATTAAAGCCGCCTTTGCGGAAGCCGAAGAGCGCAAAGCTCGGCAGCAAGCCGAAAACGACGATGCTCAATAGCGAGCCGATAAGCGTCGCAAGCTGCGTTGGTAATCGGCATCGGCTTGCTGAACCAGCTGCTGCAACTCCGCCAATCGACCATAACCATCATTGATGGACATCTGCAATAAAATAATTTGTTCTCGTGTCTCCAACCGTTCTTCCCGGGTGTAGCCATCGGCAATCAATAACTCTTCCTGAGTCGCCAGCTCTACTTCCATCGAGCTAAGTTGGCGCTCAGTTTTGTTTAGCTCGGCTTGTTGCTGCTGCAAGTAGCGCTGCAGCCGATGCAACTGCATGCCATCGGCATGCGCGGCCAGAAACTCGGCCTCTAATGCAGGCGGGCAGCTGTTGTTGTAGACCGTACCGGCCTGACCGAGGCGAAAGCCATTGCTGGCTGTGCAGAAGCGGTCCGAACCTTCCCGGTGCCCAGTCAGGTAGGCATCCAGATCAGGTGTAACGCCATGTCGGGCGCACTCTTTACGGTACTGGCTGATGGACCCTTCATGCTTGCCTTTGCTACCATCTTCAAAGCCAATGGTACGCCAGTCCGCGTTCAGGCAAGCATCTTTGTTCATCGAAGCGCAGCCGCTTAGCAGCAGGCCAAACAGGGTCAGTAACCACATTTTCTTCATCGTCAGTGTCCGGGGTTTCTACTTTGTACTTGGAGTAGTTTAATAACATGAAAACTGATGGCTGTCAGCTAATGCTGTGTTTGAAGCAGGGTAAACTGATCCGCCTTGTTATCACGACCTTAAACAGGTAACTTAGCCACACTTTACTGCAGCTATGCTGCAATTATCTGCGAACTTTGCTGAAAACAACGACAATAAGACGATTTCATGGCAGCACATAACGCTTATTCTGCCGCCACCTTGCGTGGCGATCTTTTTGGTGGCCTGACCGCTGGCATTGTTGCCCTACCATTGGCGCTGGCTTTTGGTGTTGCTTCTGGCGCTGGGGCAGCCGCAGGCTTGTATGGTGCGATTGCGCTGGGGTTAGTCGCAGCGATTTTTGGTGGCACCAAGGTACAGATTTCCGGTCCAACCGGGCCCATGACGGTGGTGTTCGCTTCTGCGATTGCCGCTCTTGGCGGCAGCTTTCAGATGGCGCTGGCGGTGGTGTTGGTCGGTGGGGTATTTCAAATAGCTTTGGGCTTGCTCAAAGTCGGCGGTTTGGTGCGCTACATTCCCTATCCAGTCATTTCCGGTTTTATGAGTGGCATTGGGGTGATTATTATTTTACTACAGCTTGCCCCCTTGCTTGGTGCTTCACCATCGCCTTCGCCACTGCAGGCATTGGCCAAGTTGCCAGATACACTGACAGAACTTAATTGGCACGCGCTGGCGCTGGGCTTGATGACCTTTGCTATAGTCTGGTTGACGCCTATGCGCATTAGCCGCTATTTGCCATCCCCTTTGCTGGCGCTTTGTCTGTGTACGCTGGCTGCTGTTCTTTTGGGTTGGCAGGTGCCGGTGATTGGTGAAATCCCAACTGGCCTGCCGGAGTTTCATTTGCCGCAGTTTAGCTTGTCGCAATGGAGCCTGATTTTTACGCTGGGGATGACGCTGGCACTGCTTGGCACCATCGATAGTTTGCTAACTTCCCTGGTGGCCGACTCCATCACCCGTACCCGACATAAACCGAATAAAGAACTGATTGGTCAGGGTCTTGGTAATATGCTATGTGCCTTTATCGGTGGCTTGCCTGGTGCTGGAGCAACCATGCGCACTGTGGTCAATGTCAATGCTGGCGGCCGAACCCGGCTCAGTGGCATGGTGCATGCGCTGTTTTTACTGGCCTTGCTGCTGGGGTTGGCACCCTTGGCAGCCCAGATCCCACTGGCGGTTCTGGCCGGCATTCTGGTGAAGGTGGGTATCGATATTCTGGATTACCGCTTGCTCAAGCGAATACAGGGTACGCCCAAGCCAGAAGTAGTCATTATGCTCAGTGTATTTGCGTTGACAGTGCTGGTGGATCTGGTGATTGCAGTCGGGGTAGGTGTGGTACTGGCCATGGGGCTGGTGACCTGGCGTATGGCCAAAACGGCTCATATTCATCTGGAAGACGACGAACTGCTGGATGTACCCAATGATCCCGAGCACCCCGGCGTGCGGTTGGTACGTTTAAGCGGCCCGTTGTTTTTTGGCTCGATGGCGCAGATGCTGGAGCGGATGGACAAGGTCGACGAGGTGATGCAAACCAAAGACATCGTGCTGGACTGTCGCGGTGTTCACTACATGGATTTGACCGCTGTCTTTGCCATTGAAGATATGCTACTAAAGCTGCAGCAAAAAAAGCTGCGCCCTCGGTTATTGCTCAATGATGACGCCTTGCGCCAGCGTTTGCTTGCGTTGCAAAGCCCTGCTTTCACAGAGCAGATCTTGTGTGTGTCGATAGAGCAAGTGCTGGATGACTGCAGCCAGAAAGCATCTACAGAAGGCAAACTAGGGCGTTGATACTGCGGTTTTAGCTCGGTACTGCGCCGGAGTGAGGCCTGTATTGGTTTTAAAGGCTTTGTAAAATGACGACCGGGCGTTAAAACCAACCGTCATAGCAATGCTCAGGATGCTGGCATCGGTGTGTCGTAACTGGTGTTTTGCAGCGCTGACTCTTGCTGCATTGATATAATCATAAAACGATTGCTGCAGTGTCTGATTCAGGGTTTGCGACAAATATTGCGCGGATACGCCAATGTGATCTGCCAGCTTGTATAAGGTGAGAGCTGAGTCTAAATACAGTTCTTGCTGATACACCGCCTGCTGAACTTTTGCTGCTATCCGTTGTGCCCGCTCTTCATCTAAGGCCGAGCGCTGATATTTTTCGGCATCCACTGATTCTGGCTCCGCAACAGCGGATGCTGCCATATCATTAGCATCCTCGGGCGTGAATAACTCTGCGAACCCCGGCCGTTGCTGCACCCCACAGTAGCACAGCAACCATACCAGACTCAGTGCCAGTAACAGCACTCCGCTATCGCTCAACCATGGTGATGCTAGCTGGTCGCCAGCCACAAATACCAGCACAGCATACCCCCAGCAGACCAGTAACGCCGCCATAAGGCCATCGAGCCAGCCAAGCCGTTTATCGCTATCAGCGGCAAATACCTGCTCGAGTTGCTGACGGTAGCGCCGTAACAGCAAGGTGATCTGGACCAGATAAAACAAGCTTACCCCCAGCCATAGTGAGGTCGCTGCTAAAAATAGGATAGCGGTGAGCAAAGACTGCCCTTGAAGCTGAGTAGATTCAGAGAAAAACAGTGCCTGTTGCTCAGCAGCAGGCAGGGTATAAATCAGCAAAGCCAGTGGCATGGCAACCAGCAGCCCCCAGTATTTCGTAATATAGCGCCATTGCCAACGCCATTCTTTACTCGCGGTTAGCGCCTGAGCATACCAGTACAGGCTGGGTGGCTTAGCGGCTATAGGCATGGCGCTGTGTTATCTTAGTATGTTTATCATTTTCTTTGGCTTGATATCGGTACCGGCAGGGCTTGATACGCTAGGGCTAATCGAGTTTCTGCAGCAAGATCGGCTGTTGTTTGCCGTGAGTTATAGCGTTGGTTATTTGGTGTTTGGCGTGCTGTTAGCCATCACCTTGCAGGCATTGCAACATGCATTGCCGGATAAAAATGCTGCGCTAGCGAGCTTGGCGGATCGTTTTGGCGGCATCTGGGTGATGCTGATGATGGCATCAGGGATGACTTACTTGATTGGGCTGGACAGACTATTCCATCTGGTCAGCATTGACCCAATGCAGGCGCAAGCTCTGTATCATAGCATCTGGCTTATCACCAATGCCTTAGGAGGGGGCATTGAACTGGTCGGCGGGCTCTGGGTATTGCTGCTTAGCATCGCCGGCCTTAAGCAAAACTACTTACCCAAAGCACTGCATCTGCTGGGTCTGGTTATTGGCACACTCGGAATTCTGACGGTGCTGCACGCAGTGCCCTATCTAAAAGACGCCTTTGGCCTCTTGCAGATTGTTTGGTTTATCTGGTTGGGTATCATGCTACTAAGAGTAGACGCTAAAGTGGGTAGCGAGGCCCTTTAGTGGTCATACAGTGTAGCCGGCTTGCTGATAGCAGCATTTAAGTTTGCATTGCCAGCAGTTCATTGAGTGTGACAAAGCAATAGCGCTGTTGCAAAAGCCCTTCGATAATCAGTGGCAGCACTTCCCTCGAGGTTTGTCTGCTTTGGTACATGACATGCAACAGGATGAGAATGCCGAGCTTAGTATGCTATACCACATAGTCAGCCATGGCCTGAGCATCCTGAACCAGCGCAGGAGCGCTCTCAGGTTACAAATCCTACATAATGGTGGTGCGGTTATGCTTCGCCAGAGCCGTAAAAGCACTATTGGCAGGGTTTCTGAAATGCTATAGTTGCGCTCAATTTGTTATCTTCGTATTTTCAACTGTATGGAAGCAGTACCAATGCCTTTCTATGTTTCATCTATACGCTGCCTTGCGTTGGCAGCCAGTGTGTTCTTGTTTGGTTGCAGTGTGGTGCAGAATGAGTCTGCCACAAACAATCAAATAAATTCAGTTCAACAACTTCAAGGTGACTGGCGTGGGGTACTTAGCAGTAGCAGTGGCTTCGATCAGGTACTCAGGATGCGGATTTCACCGGAATTGCAAGGAGAGCTGCTCATTTACTCGCTGCTCCAGACACAAAGGAATCAGACTCCGGGGCGATTTGTCTTTGCTGAGCACGACATTATTCAACACGATGGTTTTTGGGAAATTGAAGTGACTTCGGTTGCTTATCCTGACTTCAGCCGGGTTCGCCTTGTCCTTGCACCGACCATGACAGGCTCACTACGCGGCTTTCGTATGGTTGATATTCATTCTGAAGGTCGTGTACTTAGCCGCCAGAGCCAGGTTGAATTAATAAGGAACCAAAGTGATTAACAAGACATCATGGATAAGCTGGTTATTGATTGGGTTGTTGCTACCAGTGTTTGCTTGTGCAGCCGTTCATCCATTATCCGGAAGTTGGCGTGGAGTGTCTCATTCAGTGGTGCCTTATCTGGGAGAGTTCATTTTTTATGCCGAAGGGTCCGGTTGTTATCGTTATGCTCCAATTGCTGATGCAGCTCCAGGCCGGGCTAAGTGTTTTGAGGAATCCCAGCTGATAGAAAAGGCAGGATATTTTCATCTGATGCTGGATGATGCTATCAGCTTTCTGTTGGTGCTTAACTCGGGCGGGGAGATGAGCGTTGTAAAAACCATTGAGCTGACAAGTACAGAGAGCATGAGCCTGAAGAGCACGAGTTTTGTGAAAATGGTCAAAGACATTGACCGGACTGAACCCGTTTGGCGCTCGGAACTGAACAACGAGAACCCCGATTGCCGTTTATGTCAGTAAAACAGGTTGCAGCGTCATGTCCTGCATCTGCTGCTGGCGCAGTCCTTTCAGTTTCTGGCAAAGTAACTGTTGGTAAGGCTGAAAAGCCAGGCTGCAGGCAGTGCTTTTGATCGCTGGCAGATATTTCAGCTGAGTATCCGGCAGCATACTGCTGCTGGCTTGTTGTTGCAAAGTAGCAAATTCCGGCAATAGCATGGCATCGTAACCTTCGTGCAGCGCAATACTCACCCCTTTGCCATCAAAGTCGCCGAAATAAATGGCGGTTTTTTGTTGCTGCAGCCACTCGGTTTTTAGTGCCTTGCACCCACTGCTGTATTGGCTGTCGCCGCGATACACGATCAGTGGATGTTGCTGCGGGAGATCCAGCGTAAAGCATTCCAGTTGATACAAACAATCCAGATTTTCTACCACCAGCAAAACGTCATAATCGCTTAGAGGTAATTGTTGCCAGTCGATATCAACCGTTTGCACTGGCACGCTGGCGATATGGGCAGCATGGTTTAATCTGATTAATACTCTTGATTGGCGTGGGCTTGCACCGGCGGTTTTCAGTTCTTGCTCTGCGTGCTGAGCTTGTTGCAACCGGTCGTGCTGGCTGACATTGTCGCGATAGCAGGCCTGTTTTAATTGCCGTTGTGTCACAGCAATCTGCTCCAGTAGCGCCTGAGTAAACTGCACTTTAGGCAAGTTGGCACTGTGGTCAGGTAAAAGTTGCTGTTCGATGCACCAGTAAATGACCTGAGTGGCCGACTTGCCGCTGGTTTTTATCGATGCACTGCCATCGCGCTTTAGCCGCTGCTCCAGCTGCTGTAGCCAGTTAAGCGCCTGTAAACTCAAGGCGCTATGCATTAGGCCGCTCGCAGTTCAATCTGAATATCTCTTATTAGCATCAGTTGATTGACTTCGCTAAGCGGTGCTTCATCGCGGCGAATGGCGAACATCTGCTTTTCTTCCCGCGGTAGCGCCTGGTAATCGGCCAGAATCTGGTACAACCAAATTTCGCTGTCCCAGCTGAGTTGCTGCTCGTTTAGATAATCCAGTGCACTGAGTTTGCCACCCAGATCGATGACCTTCAGATAGAAGTTCTCGACATCGGTTTTTAACGCTTGCTGGCGGGCGGTGATTTCTTCATCGACCATCAGCTCGGCAAAACTGGCGCTGTGTTGCTCAGGCAGCTCGATGCGGTTTGGTTTGGGCAGCGCTTGCAACAGCTCGGCCAGAATATCGCGCTCGGAGGCTTTATCCAGCGCGATGGCGGCTTGTGGCCTGATTGCCGAGGCCTGATTAAACAGCCCCGGCAATTCGGAACGATTGGGGTAATCGGCCGGTTGGTATTTCGGGTGCTGGCGCAAAAACGCTGCCATGTTAGTGATTAGCATGGAGCGAGCTTGCTGTTGACGGAACTTGGCCAATAGCTGTACCAGCCGTTTTTGCACTTCCAATAAGCTGCTGTGGTGCGAGCTAAGCTGGTTTTGCAACTGACTGACCAGCAATTTGCGTAGATGACTGTTGCCTTCGGATAGCTCGATCAACTCATCAAAATTCAGTAAATCGAGGCCATCCAAAAGACGGCGCAGCTGCTTTTGCGCCCGCTCGTTTTCGCGGATCTTTTCATCCAGACTACTGACAAAACCAAAGTCGCTGTTCAGCCGGTGCCAAAGGCTATCGATGGCCTCTTCAAACTGGCCGCTTAAATCGTGTACATGCTCGGTCAGGCGCTGCAGTTGCAGCTCGGCCACACTGTAATCGCCTTTGTATTGTGCATCGCGGTAGGCTTGCACCCGGTTGCGGATCTGTTCTAGCTTTTCAGCCACATCGGCGTTGATCTGGCGGCGGTTCTCGTCGGCCACCATGCTGGCAATCAGTTCACTGACCAGCGGTCTGAGCGCGAGCGGTTGTTGTTCGTCCGGCCGCCATAGAATACGAGCCGCGATAAGCTTTTTTAAGGCAGCTTCACTGAAGGTGGTTTCATCCACCTGACCATCCAGATAACCCTGCATCAATGCTTTATGATGCTTGCCAAGCAAAGCCAGCCGCTCGGCACCGATGGCAAATAAATTGGAGGTGAGTGTGCTATCGAGCGGTGCCATCAGAGCAGAGCCTCCTGACTGGGCGTATCGTCTACCGGCAGCTGCTCTTCATCGCGAATAAAGCGGATCACATCCAGCAGGTAATCAATTTTGCCAGTGACCACGTAATACTGGCGCTCGGCATGGGGTTGCAGCAGATAGCCATGCTCTTTTAGCCGGCGAAAGATTAACTTCACCTGACTGTCCAACTGCTCACTCTGGCTGTTGAAAAAGCGGTCGCTGGCCAGAGTCTGCAGCCGTTGCCGCAGGCTTTGGTTGTCTTCGGTGCGCAGCACAAACTCCTGCAGCTTGATGGTATCGCCCGCGGTTAAGGCACTGTCGCGGCCCAGTGTCTCTTGCACCAGCTGCAGCCATTCGAGCAAAGGCAGTAAGGATTGCACGGTGAGGGCAAACTGGCTGCTTAAGTGCTCACGGGCGTTTTTATTCAACTCATGGTAGCCAAGGTAAAATACGCTGTGGTCATCATTGCTGACTAAGCGGCGGTTGAGCGGTCGCAGATAGTGGTTGATCTCCTGCTGGGTTTGCTCATTGCTGAGGTGACGAAAAGCATCTTCATCGCTTACCTGACAAATAAAATCTCCGGCCAGCAGCCGTTCCAGTAAAGGGCCGTGTTGAATCATTAGCTGGCCTCCTGCTGTTTCTGCGCCAGTCGCTCAGCAAGGCGGCTGACTTTGGGTTGAATGCGTTTCAGTTGGCGCTTGCTTGGGTCTTGCTGGCTCGGCTCGATCAAATAGCGGTGCTGGAATAACATCAGTACGTCGGACTCCGGGTTCGGGAAGGCGCCGACAATAACGATATGGTTGCTGCTACAGGCTTGAAACAGTTTTTCCACGTTGTGATAGGCTAAGGTACCAATTTCATCTATCGGCCAGTGAATACTGACGTTGGCCTCACCACGCAGCAAGCGGGTAAAGGCCAGCAGGTATTTGCATAAAATTAAGTACGCCATACCGTGGCTGGACGATTCCAATAGTTGCCTGTCGTTTTTAATGACCAGCTCGGAGCCGCCCTCACTGAGGTGCAGCTCTAGCCGCAGAAGCGATTCAATGCTGTATTGCTCGTCGGCGCGTAGCAGCTCAACCACATCGGCCAGTGCGTTCAGGTATTGCTCGGAAGGCAGGGCTTTACCAGAGGCGCCCCAGTCATCGTAAAGTTTGGCGAAGTGCTTCAGTGGCTGCCAGAAACCTAATTCATCGATGGTCGACAGAATACGCACCTCGGAGCGGCTGATGCCCTCCAGCACCAGATCGTCGGCCACGGCTTCGCTTAAGCGGCGGCTTTGCAGCGCAATGCGGCGGTTGATGTCGCTAAAGACGGTGAAAAACTTTTTCAGATCTCCGCCGATGTTCTCGCCCATTTCCAGCAACTGCTGCTGAGCATCTTGTAAGATGCGCAATAAGTCGGCCAGTATGGGCAGTTGCTGGCGTTTGCCCGCGTATTCAGGCAATTTACGTTTTTCATGCTCCAGCCGATCGAGAAACTCGCTGCCGGCATCTTTACTGAGCATACCTTCAAATTGCTCCATCGCCTGTTGCAAGGCGCTATCAAGTTTGCTGCGTTGCTCCAGCGCTTCATTGGCGCGAGCCAAGCGCTCAATCACATCGGCTGCAGGCGCTAAACTCGCTGGGGTGGCACTGGCTAAGTGCAGCTCAGCCAGCTTGCTTAAGCAGGGCTTTAACTGCGCCAGACGCTGCTCGGCATGCTGCATCTGCTCTTGCTGCTGGCGCTTGCTTTGATCCAGCTGTTTTTGCTGCTGGCTGTAATCGGCTTTTAGTTGTTCCAGTGCTTGTTTGGCACTGCGTTGTTGCTGCTTCAGGCTGGTTTCTTGCTCCAACAGCTGAGGGCGCAATTGCTGCCAGTCCAGCTGCATAAAGCTCTGCCAATTACTCAGCTCGTTTTGGCGCTCAGTAACAGCCTGAATGTCCGCTTTTAGCTGATCTTGTTTTTGGCGCAGTTCAGACAAACGGCGTGGGTCGATGCCCTTGGCCGATAACTCTTCAGCAAACGCCTGCTGCAGCTCGCGTAACTGGCTTTTATTGTCTTCACGCTTGCGATCGAGTTGCTGTTCCAGTTCATCCATTTGTTCATCAAACACCTGCAGCTCGGCTTGCCAATCGGCTTTTAACTCCATCTTCTGGCTGTTGTGATCGTCGATAAAAGCCTGAAGATCCTGCTGTTGCTGCTGGGTCATTTTTTCCAGCTGCTGCTGACGATCATTCAGTTCTGTTCGCACGCTCGCTTGGCGCTGTTTAATCAGCTCGCGTTGCGCCGCCTCTAACCGGTTGCGGGCATCACTGGCATAGTCGATATTCTGTTCGTACTGGGTCAGTTGCCATTCCGCTTGCTCCAGTTGCGCCCGAACTTGCTCTGCATGCTCGTGTTTGTCTTTCAGGGCTTTTTCGGCCGCCACCTTATCTGTGTTGGCTTGCTCCAGCTGCTGCTCGGCGGCATGGATGCTGTGACGAATGGCGGCTTCATCCTGCGCGTAGTCAGGGGTATCGATGGCGGCTGCATCGAGTTGCAAGCCATAGAGACTATCGGTCAGATCAACCAGATGCGGCTGAAGATCATGGCGCTCTAGCAGGCGTTCATCCAGCACCTTGCCCAGCTTTTGTTCCCACCCGTTGTAATGCAGGCGCAAAAAATGACGCAAGCTGCCTTGCTCGGGGCTGAGTTGACGGTGCAGGTTGTGCAATTGCTGTTCGGCACTGTGCAGCGCTTTGCGGTTTAATTCCAGTTGTTGATCGGCCTGATGACGTTGTTGCTGCGCCTGTTGATAGCTTTTTTGCAGCTGTTGCAATTGCTTGGCTTGTTGCTGTGCTTGCTGCTGCGCCTGCTCGCGTCTGAGTTCAGCCGCGCGCAATTCATCATGTTCTGCTTCGGTCAGTGGTGAAGTGTTGAGCTGACTTTGCAGCACGGCAATGGCGCTGCTGCACTCACTGAGTTGGTTAGCAAATGTCTGCTGCTGTTGTTGCAGTTGAGCCTGAAAGGCTTGCTC
>JAIUMG010000036.1 GCA_022565655.1 Alkalimonas sp. | reverse complement strand
CAAGGCCAGGTCGCCATTGATGTAGACAGCAGCATTCTTGAATTCATAGCCCTGCCAACCTTTTAAAGCAAAACCGCTGTCATCGGCAAAGGCGGAATTACCGCCGACAAAATAAGCTAAGGCACCATCGTATTCAGTGCGAAAGGTTTGCTTGCCACTAGCCAGGGTGGGTTTAAATAAAACAGCACCATGACTGTAACCATAGGCGGCATCCAGCACCTGGCGGGCTTTTTTCTCAGCCTGCTCATGACCACCATTACTGTAGGCAGAACTGATGGCGATCAGTGCCTGGCCCCAGGCTTGCTGAGCTTGCTTAACTTCAGCCTCGGTGATGTTATTGTTGACTAAAGAAGCAGCCATAACCTGGCTGGTGCCCATGGTAAAAACAGCGATGGAAATCAGTGAAGCGACTCGAATACTCATACGTTTATCCTTATTCAGTTGAGGTACCTATTACCTCTCACTTGGTGTACCCACCTACAGTACCAGCTACATATGAACTGCAACCGCTGTCAAAGATGAACAGCAACCATCAGCCAGATTAAAAGAAGATGAACAGAGTCATTGAAGTCGCTGCTTATTGGTGCTCTTTTGTACATAGCATCTGCTCAACTGAGCCCGGCTCAGCAATCACACGGCACCTCCCCCAATCATATTGCTTAGCCTGCAGATGAATAAATCGAAACAAAGCAACTCGAACGTCTGCGGGTAAGTCGTCGTCAATGAGCAACGCTGTTGTATCTTGCTCTTGAGTAACTTGTACAATCACTTTCGATGTGGGCTCCATGCGCCACATGATGCCGCTGAACGTTGGATCACCGTAGCTAGTGATTAAAACGAACTCGGGGGCAGACTTATCAACACCGGTCAATTGACTAAGCTGAATAAGCTCTTTAATCGACCAGGGTGAGTGAGTAAACTCGACTCTGAAAGGTAATAACAGAACGGCAATTATGATCATTGAATAAAGTCTGTAAAACATCATAGCACCGAGTAAAAAAACATCATCAAAATCACATTAACCCATAGTTTTATGCATCATTGCAACAAATAATCTACCTGATTGCATCGGTATCGAGCAGGTGCTGGATACGCTTAAACAAGAGTCAAGTAAATCGACCTATTTTAATCTCAGGGGCGGCGCTTGAGTAACTTGCGTTGTAGTGTGCGGCGGTGCATACCCAGGGCTCGGGCCGTTTGCGAGATATTACCGCCATGTTCGGCCAGTACCCGCTGGATATGCTCCCACTCCAGTTGAACGGGCGTTAGCATCTCTGTAAGTTCGGTGGTACTGGCTTGCTCACCGCAGAGCACTTGCTGCAATTGCTGGAAATCGACCGGTTTGGTTAAGTAGTCATCGGCGCCACGTTTAACCGCCTGCACTGCATTGGCAATGCTGCCATAGCCGGTTAACAAGACAATGCGACAGTCGGGCAACGCCGCCCGTAATGGCTCAATGAAACCAAGCCCGGACTGACTGGCAAAGCGCAGATCCAGCAAATAAGCATCGCCTTGCTCGGCAATTAGCGCTGCTGCCTGGCAGGGTTCAGCAAAGGTGACGACCTGATGCCCAGCCTGACAAAAACGGCGCGCCAAAGTGCGAAGCAACACCTCGTCATCATCGACCAGCACCAGTTTCATCGCTGACCTCGAGGGATAAAAATACGGGTTAAGGTACCGTCCTGTTGATTGCTTCGCTGCACCTGGCCGCCCAGCCGTTCAATGCTTGCATTGGCCAGAAACTGACCAATCCCCAGGCCCTGCTCACTAAGCTGTGGTAATTTCCCCAGCTCCTGCAGCCGTTGCTCAGATAAACCTTCACCATAATCACGGATCTCAATGCTGCAACCTGCCCTGGTCAGTTGCCAATCAATGTCGAGGCGCGGCTGCTGGTTCGCTACACTGGCATCGGCGGCATTATCCAAAATATTTAACAGCGCCGCCGTCAGGATTTGCGGCTCTGGCAGCGCAAAATCATCGTCGGTCAGCGTCTTGCTGCAATGGGCTTCGATATCCGGCCGGCTGGCCAGCCAGCGCTGAACCGCTTGTGCCGTTGCTGCCTGCACCGGCTCGGTTTGCTGGGGCTGACGCAAACTGCTGGCATCCTGTCGCAGCTGCTGTACCAATTGTTGGCAGCGCTGCAGCTGGCTTTGCAAGTCGGCCAGTTGTGGCTGTTGCCCAGCGGGCATCTCAAGTTCTTCGGCAATCAATGCCATGGTTTGAATAGGTGTGGCCAAATCATGGGCGGTATTGGCAGCAAAGGTCGCCAGTGCCAACATTTGCTCCTGCTGCAGTTGCTGTTGCTGCAACTGACTCAGCACCCTGGCTTGCTGGCGAATTTGCCCGGCCTGAGCGCTGATAAACCAGCTGATTAAGCCGGCCGATAAAGCAAAAGCCCACCACATCTGCTGCAAATGCTGATCAAAGCTGCCATGGCTGTGGCCGCTATGCTGCGATGCGCTGCTGTCATGTACCCGATGTTCCGGCTGCAACTCCAGCCAGGGTCCACTTAACCCAGAACTGTGCCCAGAGCTATGCATGCTGCCGACATCGCCCAGTACCAGCAACAAGCTATAGGCCAGTAAAGCAATTAAAGCCACCAGATAGCAAAGTCGGCCGGGCAATAACACCGCCGAAACCGCCACCGGCAATAGCAATAACGCTACCAAACCATTACCAACACCGCCAGTCAGCAACAGCATGCAGCTTAGCAGTAGAATGTCTCCCAGCGCATAGAGCGCATACAGTCGGATGCTGTATCGGCCTGTATTGGGCAACAGATTGAGCAACACGTTGGAAGCAGCCTGCAACCCAAGTAGCAACAGAAGCAAAGGCCAGGAACTGACCACATAAGCCAACAACCAGGCAACCAGCATGGCCAGAGCAATAAAAGCGATCAAGCCCCAGCGAAAACGAGCCAGCTGTCGAACTTGATGTTCAGGTTGCAAAGCCGATAAGGCAATCATAGGGTGGAATATCCAAAAAAGACGGCTGCCAGGCAGCCGTTGCAAAATGTCTTAACAGACTATCGCACAGCAGTGGAAAAGTCTGCAATAAGGATAACCGAAGCGCCTCGACTGCACCATGCGACATAGTGTCGCATGGTGCTGAGACCTAGCGACGCTTTAGTCGCATGGCGAAGCCCATCGCCGCCAACAACACAACCAGCAGCATCATGGCCACCACCAGCTGATCGCGTCCCTCCCGACCCAATGGCGGCTGCAACACCCCCCACTTGTGAATATAAGAAAAACTATAGCGCTCCCAGCGACTGCTGCGGCTTTGTTGCTCGACCAACTGCCCACTCACTGCATCAACAAATATCCGGCCAGCAGCATAATCAAGCTGCCAGACCGGTAAACGCTTGTTGCGAAAATCGTAATCAGGGCCAAAGCGCACCACCCGCTGTTGCTGTAATATATCTGTGGGTTGCAGACCGATAAAACGCTTGGCCAGCAACTGGGCGTACGATGCATCGGTAAGCTCTGGTGCTGTCGGCAACAACGGCAGGAACACAGCCCCCCGCTCGCTGGCCTGACCGGCAAATCGGCTGTTTCGGTCGGCTTGCTGCCCTGGGTTCAATTCAGATAGCCGCCAATACCAGTGCCCGCCCTCGCCCTGCACCAGGGAAGCACTGTTGTAGCTGGTATCAACCGGCAAGGCATCGTCGGGCAACTGCCAGTTCGAAGGCACCGGCTGTGGCGGGCTTACTGTCAGGCCCAGCGTATCCGGCTCAACATACTTATAGGCAAAATGATAGATACCCGTGAGCAGGTACAGCAGTACAGGCAATACCAATAGCCAGGAAAGCAAATAATGCCAGCGGCGCAGCCCTTTGCGTCTGGCTTTGGCTGGCAGCTTCAACAGTAACCAAGCGCCCGTGCTGACCAACAGCAAGGCACTGCCCAGCAACAGCGTCATGATGATGGCTTTAAGAACAGGCACGCCATCCAGCCATTGCCAGCTATGAAACTGGCGAAACAATGCCTGCAAATTGGTTTTGTAAGGGTTGGTGATACCCGCCATGCTTAGCGTTTCGGTATGAATGTACAGGCTCAGGCCATTGTCAAAATCAACCTGCCACACTGGCAGCAAGCGATTTACTGAAGGATAGGCGCTGTTAAACTCGGTCAGGATCCGGCTGCTTTGTACCTGCTGCTCTGGCAAGCCCGCGTAATGACTGGCTAACCAAGTCGCCATCTGCTGATCGGAGATGGTTTCGCTGTTATGGCCGGTATTTTCCAGCAACAAATACTGCCGCGGGCTCTGTAAATCCTCGGTCAGTTGGATCAGTACCTGCTGCTGGTACGGCACCAGCTTTACTAGCGACTGCGCAGGCAGTTGGCTTTGCTGCAGCTGCTGCATTGCTTGCTGCAGCTGTTCGCTGCTTAGTGTTAGTGCTGGTGGCCGCATGGTAGCGGCTTGAGGCCCGGTCCAACTCATGATCGGATGCGACACCCCGGTCAGGGCAAAGATCAGTAGTGTAATGCCGCCAAGCCATAGCAAAGCCCGGTGCCATTTTATCAGTTGTGCAGCTCGGATCATGGACAATCTCCTAAAACTGCCAGCTCAGGCTGGCAAACACACTACGGGGCATTCCGGGCCGGTAATCAATAGCCGTTGAGCCCACCTGATTGCTGGTGTAGCTGGAATAATTTTTATCGGTCAGGTTCATTAAGCGCACGGCCAACTGCCATTGCGCTGAAAGCTCATAGCGTAGTCGCAGGTGGAACAAATCATGCCCCGTATACGTATTGGTATTGGTTTCATCGGTGAAGTAGCGCCCAACCTGCTGCCACTCCAGCTCCAGCCAAAGCGCGTCAGTTCCTGTGGGCTGATAACTCAGGCTGCTCTGCCACAATTGGCGCGGCGCTTTGCCAACGTCAAAACCGGCAAAGTTGCGGGTTTCGGAGACAGGGGGCAGGCACGCTGGTGGGAAACAGCTAAACAGATACTGAAAGTCTCGGTATTTTTGCCAGGTGATGGTACCACTGAGATTCCAACGCACTGCCTCGGTCAATTGCCACTGCGTCATCCACTCAATACCACGGTGCGATGTATGGCCAGCGTTGGTCACTTTGCGAGTATGGCCATCGATGTAAGTCACCACGTCGTCTTTGATTTGCAAATCATAGACACTGACATCGAGCCGTAGTCCATCGAGTTGAGCTCGCCAGCCCAGTTCGTGATTCACGGCGCTGACCGGCTTCAGCCCGGTGGTGTCTTCACTGCTTCCGGAGCGAAAAACCTGCCCGACCGAGGGTACCCGAAACGCATGACGACGATTGGCATACAGCTGCTGGTTTGCGGCTAGCTTCCAGACGATGCCAGCTTTGGGGCTAAGTTGTTGGTAGCGAATGCGCTGAGACTCTGGCCGCAGCCAGACCGAGCGCTCTACTTGCTGAGGTACTGAAGCATCCAATCGGTCGGTGTAATCGACTTCAAACCAATCGTAACGCGCCCCAAGACTGACAATCAGCTGCTCAGAGGCAAACCATTGCAGCTGAGCATAAGGTGAGATACTGGTTTGATTAGCACGGTAGTCGTAATTGCTACGCCCCGTTGCTTCATAATCAATGAACCGATCGCCATCCTGCAACACGGTAATTTGCTGCTCATCAAAGCTGGCAGGGGTGTAGTCAATGTCCAGTCCAGCGGTCCAGTTCAACGCGCAGGAACTAAGCCTTGAGTATTGTGTTAGCAACCCAAAGGACTCAAAACGCGTGGCTTGCAGCACTGGGTCATAGGTCAACATCCAGCTTGGCATCATATCCGAGCGGTTGTTGCGGTAAAAGGGGGTCAGCATCAGCTGCGTATCATTTGAAAGCTGATAACGAAACTCACTGGATAGTCGCAGGGCCTGCACATCGCGGGCGCCCATATCACCATGAAAAAGGTTTTTATGGGGGCTTTCATTAAAGTCAGTAAAACTTAAGCCCGAGGTCCCACTTTGATCTATGCTGCCGAAACTAAGCAGTGTTTTCAGTTGCAGCGAGTCACTCAGGTCGCTATCCAGTCGCAAACTGCTGGATAAGCGAGTGTACTCTGCTTCTTCACGAAAACCATCACTTTGGGTGCGGTTAAGTTGCCAATGAGCACGATGTTGTTCATTCAAAGCGCCACTAAACGCTGCTAAACCTCGCTGCCAGCCATCACTACCCAGCTCCGCCTGCAACCGGCTACTAAAGCTCTCGGTTGGCTCGGCGGTGAGGATATTAAAAATACCGCCAATGGCGTCACTGCCATAGAGCGCCGAGCCAGGCCCTTTGGTGACTTCGACCCGTCCCGAGTTGGGGATATCAATTTCATACAAGCCGTTGTGGTTAAAAAAGCCGGTTGGCCGGGTGGGTAAACCATCTTCTAAAAATAAATACACCCCACCGGTGCTGATGGGCTGGCGTATAGCCGTCATATGGCCTTCGCCCCCCAAATCATTCACATGCACACCAGAGACCCGGTTCAACAAATCAGCTGGGTGGCCCGGGCTGACGTTGGCAATCTCCTCTTTGCTTAGCACCGCCACCGATTCAGACAGATGTACCAAAGCCTGCGCCTGTCGACTGCTGGTGACCACCATCACTTCGATGGACGAAGCTGCCGTTACTTCTGCCTCGACCTCAGTTGCTGTGACCTGTGCCATGGCGGTCGAAACTACCAAGCCCCAAACATTAGAAAACATTGATAAACCTATGATTTTATTTTGTTTAATCTAACAAAGCTTTCAGCCGGAAGGGATGTGGCAAAATGTCGCAGTAGCAAGCCGCATGAAAACGAATTTCATGCTGGTAATGAGTGACTTACCTGACTAGACTCTAAAATCTCCCCATTAATTAGAGACTGATGCCATGCGCTTTGCCCTGAAAAAACTAAGCTGCCTGCTGGCCGCAGGCAGCCTAACGGTGCTAGCCACCACCGAGTTAGCGGAGGCCTGTACCCGGGTGATGTACAAAGGCCCGGAACAAACCATTATGACCGGTCGCAGCATGGATTTTTCCATGCCGATCCCTGCCAACCTGTGGCTGTTCCCGCGAGGTATGCAGCGACATGGTGAAGTCGGTGATAACTCCATTACCTGGACGGCCAAATACGGCAGTCTGGCGGTCAGTTCCTGGGATATCGCTACTTCAGATGGCATGAATGAAAAAGGCCTGGTGGCTAATCTATTGTGGCTGGTTGAGTCCGACTACCCTGTGTTCAACCCGCACGGGGATGAACCTGGCTTGGCTATTTCATTATGGGCACAATACGTACTGGATAACTTTGCCAGCGTGGCTGAAACCGTGGCGGCACTGAGCAAAGAAGAGTTTGTGGTGGTGACCGATGTGATCCCTGGCACGGATAAAATGACCACCATACACCTGTCGGTCTCAGACGCCAGTGGTGACAATGCTATTTTTGAATACATCGACGGCAAACTGGTGGTGCATCATGATCCATCCTATGTCGTGATGACCAATGACCCTCCCTACGAGCAGCAGCTGGCGATCCAAAAGTATTGGGACAGCATTCCTGGTAATCAGTTTTTACCCGGTACCGTGAAAGCAGCCGATCGTTTTGTCCGGGCCCACTATTACATCAACAGCATTCCGCAAACCAGCGACCCAGCCATTGCCACCGCCAGTGTGTTTAGTGTGATCCGCAATACCTCGGTGCCTTATGGCTATCAGATTGAAGGCTACCCGAATTTGTCTACCACCCAGTGGCGAATGGTGGCCGACCACAAGCATTTGCGGTACTTCTTTGAAACCGCGCTAACACCCAATACCTTTTGGGTCGATTTAAACAAGCTGGATTTTAGCGAGCACGCTCAGGTCAAAGTTCTGCGAGCGGATCAACGTCAAGTCTATGCCGGCGAGACCTCGGCCAAATTCAGTCCCGCCGAGCCCTTTCAGTTTCAGGGGATAGACCTTTAACCTACGCCTGCAGCAATCATCGTGATGCGCTTGCTCGAGCAGGCGGCAGCGGCTGTTACTGGTAACAGCCTCTGGTAACTCAATGCCCTTCTAACAGGAGGAAGCTCAGCATCAGCCCAAGACCAGCAAACAGAGCGAACTGCTGTGGCCAGGGTGAGAATTTGGTACCAGATTTCAAGAGCGGGTAGAGATCAATGAGCGCAATGTAGATAAAACCACCAGCGGTAATTGCCAGTAACGCTGCCAATGGCAATACCAGCCACTGCCCCAGAGCATACAAGAGTAAGGCCCCGGCGAACACTGGCAGACTGCATAACGTGTTGAGCACAATGGCACGCTTTAAACTGGCACCACCGTGCACCAGAACTGCCACATCTGAAATCTCTTTTGGCAACTCATGCCACACCACAGCCAGCGTGGTCGCCCAACCAAGCGCAGGATCGACCATAAAACTGGCCGCAATCAACACACCATCCACAGCATTATGCAGCCCATCACCAACGAGGTTCATCTGCGCATAGTGGGCCAGGCGTTCCTCCCCTTCAGGGACCTGATGATGGTGCCAGTGTAAACCTTGCTCCAGCAGGTGAAATAACAGGAAACCAAGCAGTACCATCAGCATAATAAACACCGATGAAGAAGCACTTTCCAGTGCTTCAGGGATCAAGTGCAACCAGGCACTGCCAAGCAACACCCCGATGGCAAGCCCTACCAACACAGGCACCATCCAGTTCAACCAGGGTCGTGCCAGCACCAGCAAAAATCCGCCTAGCAAAGCCACCAGTACCACCATTGAACTGGCCAGCAACAATTGTATTAGCATGCCTGTCTCGCCCCAAGCTTTATGTGATAATATAACAATAACACAGATTGCCCTTGCCGTGCTTTAAATCGAGGATGGCTTTGTCTTAACCAAGGGCAGTATCCAGCACCAGCATCAATACAAAGCCGAGCATCAGGCCATTGGTGGCCGCCATTTCATGGCCCTGCCGATGTGACTCTGGGATCATCTCGTGGCTGATCACAAAAAGCATGGCACCAGCTGCCATCGCCAAGCCCCAGGGCAACAACAGGGCATTGGTCATTACGATGGCACCTATCACCGCCATCAATGGCTCGACCAACCCCGATAACATACCCACGCTCAATGCCACCAGTCGGCTATACCCAACCGCCAGTAAAGCCATGGCCACCACAAAGCCTTCCGGCACATTCTGCAAAGAAATTCCTGTGGCCAATGCCGACGCCCCAACCATGTCTCCACTGGCATACGCCACGCCAATCGCCAGCCCTTCCGGGATATTGTGCAAAATAATGGCAATCACAAAAAGCCAGCTACGCTTTAAGGCCAGTGCCTGATGGCCTTCGGTGCCTTTGATAAAATGTTCATGCGGTACACTGCGTTCGAGCGCCAACATCAGCAGAGCACCCAGCAAAATAGCAGCCGCGACTTGCAGTGGCCCTTGCCAGCTGACTTGGGCACTACTTTCAAACAAAGCTAGCGCCGGTACGATCAGTGAAAAAATACTGGCCGCCAGCATAACCCCGCCGCCAAAACCCAACATGGCGGCATGCAAGCGGGAAGAAAGGCCACGTGAAAACAGGGCCGGAATGGCACCTAATGCAGTCGCGGCAGCAGCGACCATACCAGCATAAAAGGCAAAGCGAACATGATCCTGCTGCTGCATTAGTAACACCAACTGCTGCACACCATAACCAGCCCCTAGTACGAGGATGCACCACCCCAGTAGCTTTCGCGCAGTCAGTTTATTGAGTTTGCTCGCACTCGCTGTATTCATTTAGATCTCCAGATAACTCTATGTCTTATTATAGGCACTGACTACTGAAGGGGATCAAGAGCTAAATGAGAATTATTCTCAATTTAAATGGATGGTAGTGTTCGAAAAAACAGATTAGCAATTTAATTCCTAACCGATTACTGCTGATTGGTTGCGCAAAAGAAACCCCGCTTAGCGGGGTTTCATGTTAACTGGACGGTGACAGATAATTTTAACTCTGAGATTGCAGGTAATTCGGCAGGCCAAGCAATTTAATTAACCCTAGCTGCTGTTCCAGCCAGTAGGCATGATCCTGCTCGGTATCATCCAGCAGTTGCTGCAAGATGTTGCGGCTGACGTAATCCTGCTCTTTTTCGCACAGGGCCATGGTATCTTTTAGCAGAGCCTGTACCCGGTACTCAACATCCAGATCGTTTTGCAGCATCTCTGGCACATTTTTACCGACCTTAATGCCATCGCGTGTACTCAAATCCGGCACACCTTCTAAAAACAGAATGCGTTCAATCAGTGCAGCGGCATGACCTTTCTCATCGTCGAACTCATGGTCGATACGCTGATACAACTTCTCCAGGCCCCAATCCTGGTACATGCGTGAATGGATAAAATACTGATCCATTGCACTTAACTCATTGGCCAGTAACGTATTGAGTGCGTCAATAATAACTTGCTTGCCTTTCATTGGTCTGCTCCTGTTTGCAGTTGCAGGTAGTTTTCCAGCCCCATGGTGCTGATTTGATACTGTTGTGTTTCCAGCCAGTCCAGATGCTCTTCTTCGTCGTCCAGCAGCTTGGTCAGCAAGTCACGGCTGACATAATCTTGCTGTTGCTCACACAGGGCAATGGCGGCTCGAAGTGCTGGCAACTGTTGTTGCTGAAAGCCCAGATCACACTGCAACATTTCTTCGGTCTGCTCACCGATATTCAGTTTGCCCAGAGCTTGCAGATTGGGCAGTCCCTCGAGGAACAAAATACGCTCGATAAGGGCATCGGCTTGCTTCATATCCAAGATGGATTTTTTGTAACAGGCATCATTCAATGCTTTCAGTCCCCAGTTTTTATACATCCGGGCATGCAGAAAGTATTGATTGATGGAGGTAAGTTCTGTGGTAAGCACCTGATTCAACTGTGCAATAATTTTAGCGTCGCCTTGCATTATAAGCTCCGAGTCATTAACTATGAATTCAGTATAGCTTAATCATGGCCACATATCAAAAAACCCTTTAAAATCAAAAAGCTAAATAATGAGAACGATTCGTTTTTACGGTCTTGTTTAATCTGCCGGCAGGGTAACAAAACCAATGTGCTGAATGCCGGCAGGCTGAACCAGGCCAGATAGGGTCACCATGATCAACTCCAGAATTGCGATAACATAGAAAAGACAACAGATGCAAATAATAACAATTATCATTAATATCCACAAGAAGTCATTTTATCGCGAGCAGCCGTTACTGACCGCAGGTGAATAGCAAGACGTTACGTTTTGCGCTTAAATACAGGCAACTCAAACCATAATAAAGTGTCCTGTATGCGAATTCTTAGCCTAGTTATTCTGGTCGTGCTTAGCAGCGCCAGTCATGCCACTACCCGACAGATCGAAATTGATCACTCGGTTGAAACCAAACACCAGACCCGTATTAATGGTCAGCGTATTTCTTACACAGCCACCATTGGGACTCAGCCGGTATGGGATGAGGAGGGTGAGCCGATAGCCACCCTGCATTATACCTACTACCAACGCTCTGGCGTGTCCAATATCGGTAAGCGGCCGCTGCTGATTTCTTTTAATGGCGGTCCGGGGTCCGCATCTGTCTGGATGCATGTCGCTTATACCGGCCCTAAGGTGCTCGATATCGATGATGAAGGCTATCCAATCCAGCCTTATGGTGTAAAAACCAACCCGTACTCGGTGCTCGATGTGGCAGATATTGTGTTTGTGAACCCAGTCAATACCGGTTATTCCCGGGTGGTTCCAAACAGCCAGGGTGAGAAATTGTCCCGTGAGCAGCAGCAAAAAATGTTTTTTGGTGTCAATGCAGATGTAGACTACCTGGCCGAGTGGATCAATACCTTTGTCACCCGCAACAATCGTTGGACCTCACCAAAGTTTTTAATTGGTGAAAGCTATGGCACGACTCGTGTTGCGGGCCTGGCTTTAGCGCTGCAGAATCAGCAGTGGATGTACTTAAACGGCGTTATTCTGGTCTCGCCAACCGATATGGGTATTGAGCGTAATGGCCCGGTAAAAGCCGCCAACCGTCTACCCTACTTTGCGGCTACCGCTTGGTACCATGGGGTCCTGGCCGATGACTTACAGCAGCTTGATCTGTACGAACTGCTGCCAAAAGTCGAAGACTTTACCCTGAACCAGTATCTGCCTGCTTTGGCCAAAGGCGCTTTTATTGATGAAGCAGAAAAGCAACGGATCGCTGAGCAAGTTGCCCGTTACTCCGGCTTATCTCTGCAGTCGGTGCTGGGCAGCAACCTGGATATCGATACGGCTTTTTTCTGGAAAGACTTGCTGCGCGATCAAGGCAAAACCGTCGGCCGCTTGGATTCACGCTATCTCGGTATTGATAAAAAGAATGTCGGTGAGCGGCCCGATTACTGGGCAGAGCTGACCTCATGGTTGCACTCTTTCACCCCGGCCATCAATCATTACCTGCGCAATGAGCTGAACTATGTCACCGACATTAAGTACAATATGTTTGGTCCTGTGCACCCGTGGGATCGCAGTGGCAATAATACCGGTGAGAACCTGCGTCAGGCCATGGCACAAAACCCGTACCTCAATGTATTGTTTCAAGCAGGTTACTACGATGGTGCCACCAATTACTTTGATGCCAAGTACAGCATGTGGCAAATGGACCCAAGTGGGAAAATGCGTGACCGCTTAAGCTTTGCCGGTTACCGCAGTGGGCATATGATGTACTTGCGTTACGAAGACTTGAAAAAGTCGAACGACGATTTACGTGAGTTTATTCGCGCCTCCTTACCTGCTGAAGGCCAGGCCGCAAAATACTAATCATCAATGGCTACCAAGGAAGAGCAAGTGAGGCTTGCTCTTCCTTCTTTAGCCACTAAAAACAGCCATGCCAATGCCCAGCAAGACCGCATAGCGTATGCCTTTGCCTAAGGCGACCAGTAGTAAAAACTGTGCAAAACGAACTCGCAGCACACCGGCAATCAGCGTCAGCGGATCGCCTACTACAGGCAACCAACTCAACAGTAAGCTCCAACTACCATAGCGCTGAAAACGCTCACTGGCGCTGGTCATTTGCTCTGCGGTGAAGGGAAACCAGCGCTGATGCTGAAAGCGGTTTAGCTCGCGGCCGAGCCACCAGTTAACACAGGAGCCAAGCGTATTGCCCGAAGTTGCAGCCAGCCAGAGCCACAACCAGGCATAGCCCTGATGCTGCAGAGCCAGCAACAGCACTTCGGAGGAACCAGGCAATAAGGTTGCCGCGGTAAAGGCGCTGACAAATAGCGACAGGTAAGCCAGCATGACAAGTGATTCGCTGGCTTAACGCTGCTGCGCCAACAAGGTTTCTTCATCCATCTGCTTGATCATAAACGCCACCCGCTCAAAGAAGGCATCACGGCCTTCCTCTGGAATAGGCTGTGCTAACGGAATGTTGGCAGTCATGGGGTTAACCGGGCGGTTATTGACGTGCAGTTCATAATGCAAGTGAGGGCCAGTCACCCGGCCGGTTGCACCGGATAAAGCAATACGCTGACCGCGCTCGACCCGTTGGCCATTGCGAACCAGCGCCCGATCCAAGTGCAAATAACGGGTTTTGTACTGGCCATGATGCTGAATTTCAATGTAACGCCCAGCAAAGGGGTGGTTTTCGACCCGGATCACCCGACCATCGGCCGCAGCCAGCACTGGCGTGCCAGTTGGTGTGGCAAAGTCGGTGCCATTGTGTGGAGCAATCCGGCGAGTCACCGGGTGCCGACGCTGTGGATTAAAAGCAGAGCTGATCCGAAACTCACGCTGCAGAGGAATACGCATAAAAGCACGCTGCAGGCTATTGCCCTCAGCATCGAAGTACTGACCATTGTCGTGTAAAAAAGCCGTCAACTGCTGCCGACGATTAAACAAGCGGACCCCTTCAATCCGGCTTTGCCCTGTGGCTTCATCACCCACATAGTTATCACTTCGCACCACCTGAAAGCGGGCTCCAGCCTGGATCTCACGGGAAAAATTGACCCGATCACGAAACAACTGGTGAACCGTGGCAATCTCAGCATCATTTAAACCGGCATTTTTTGCCGAAACATAAAAGCTACCATGAATTTCACCCACCAGGGTTTCACTGTGCCACTCACCAGGGTTCAGCAGCTCCTGGTAACTGAACTCACCGTCGTCTTCACGCTGATACAGCACCCGGTTTCCAGCATGGACAAATAACTCCATCGATTGCAGCTGTTGCTTATCATCCAGTTGAAACGTCAGACTATGGCCCGGGCGCAGCACATCCAGCGCCAGAAGCGATTGGTCAGCGGCCATAACCTGGTGCATTTGTTGCTGACTAAAGCCGTGACGAGAGAAAATACGACTTAAGCTGTCGCCCGACTCAATGGCATAATGAATCACGCCATCATCCTGTGCTTGCGGCTCACTCTCTTCGGCCAGCGCGATCTCCAGTTGCTGCAGCTGTTGCTCTACTTTTTCCTCCAGCTGCCAATAATGCCAGCCTTCTTTTAGCAACGTAGGCATCACGCCTGTAGAAGCTGGCACAGAAGGAGTCGGCGAGCTTGGCCACAAAATAATGGCAGCAGACAACAACACCAGCGAGAACAAGACTCGGCGGTGCATTTGTGGAAGGTTTGCAACAATTTGAGACACAGGTCTGAGCATTCGTTAGCGCTTTATGGTTATTTTATGGTGTTATTAGGCAGATACTAGCATAAAAATAATAGCCTTCGCTTCGATGCCCCTGCAAAAAAATAGTTCCTAACCCCAGGAAACAAAAATCGAGTGATTGGCTGATTAGTTGTCCAATGCAAGCTAGCCTTAAGCAACTAGCATCAATTTACTATGGAGAAAAAGCATGACGACCCGAACCGAACGTGACAGCATGGGTGAACTGCAAGTCCCCACCGATGCGCTGTATCAGGCTCAGACCCAACGGGCTGTACAAAACTTTCAACTGAGCGGTTTGCTGATGCCAACCCGCTTTATTCAAGCCATGCTGGCCATCAAGGCTGCTGCGGCAGCCGCCAATCAGCAACTTGGCTTGTTGCCGGCGCACAAGGCTGAAGCCATTATCACAGTGGCCAAGCAACAGCTCAGCAACACCGATATGCAACAGTACCCGGTGGATGTTTTTCAAACTGGCTCTGGCACCAGCAGCAATATGAATGTCAATGAAGTGTTGGCGACGCTGGCCAGCCAGCAACTGAATGAGCCAGTCAGCCCCAATGATGATATTAATCTGGGACAAAGCAGTAACGACGTGGTCCCAACGGCCATTCAGCTCAGCAGCGTGCTGGCGCTGGAGCAACAACTGCTGCCCGCCCTGACTCACCTGATCAGCACCCTGCAGCAAAAAGAGCAACAAATCGGTCATCAGGTGAAAACCGGCCGCACTCACCTGATGGATGCCATGCCAGTGACCTTTGGCCAGGTGCTCTCTGGCTGGCAAGCTCAACTGCAGCACACTCAACAGCAACTTCTACAGCTGCAGGATACGTTACGGCAACTTCCACAAGGGGG
>JAIUMG010000035.1 GCA_022565655.1 Alkalimonas sp. | reverse complement strand
CTTGGATATTGATCAATTGCCGCAAGTGGTGAACTACGATTTACCCAATGTGCCGGAAGATTATGTGCATCGGATTGGCCGAACAGGCCGGGCTGGAGCCAGTGGTCATGCGGTATCCTTGGTCTGTGCCGATGACGTGAAGCTATTGCGTGACATTGAGCGGGTGATTAAACAAAAGGTCCCTCGCGCTCAGCTGGAAGGCTATCAACCGGTGCATCCATTGCCGGAGACAGGCCCATTGCAGCCACCACGCAAGCACAAACCAAAACGGCCAAAAACCCAGCATCAGGATGGCCAGCGCAGCACAGGCTCGGCAACCGCCAAGGCTCGCAGTCAGCGCAGCCGTCCAGCCAGAACACCTAACGCCAGTTGAGGTGTTGCCGATTTGGCCTCGGCGGCTAAATCGGCTAGTATGCGGGCCTTGAATTGTCTGTTTTGAGGCTCAGCATGCACTTTTCTCCGTTTTGGTATCGCTCTATTCTTCCGCTTCTGATCAGTAGCCTGGTCGTGCTGTCGCTTGCCGGCTGCGTCCTGCATTCCGAGCAAAAGGAACCTCTGGCCGGATTGGATGACTGGATAGAACAAGGTCGCCATGATTGGCAGTTGCCTGGTCTGGCAGTGGCTGTGGTGCATCAGGACCAGCTGATTTACGCCAATGGTTTTGGCACTCTGGGGTTAGACTCTGAGCTGCCAGTCAATGAGCATACGCTGTTTGGCGTGGCTTCGACCAGCAAAGCGATGACGGCTACAGCGTTAGGTATGCTGGTGGATGAAGGCAAGTTGAGCTGGGACGATAAAGTTGTCGATCACCTGCCATACTTTCAGCTGGCCGACGATTGGGTGACGCAGGAAGTGCGGATCCGTGATTTACTGATCCACCGGGTTGGCTTGGGTCGCATCACCGGCAATCGCATTCAATTTATGCCAACGGCCAGCCGCGAGCAGGTGATCCGGCAGATGCAGCACCATGAGTTTGAGCAGCCGTTTCGTGCTGGCTTTGTCTATAGCAACGTCATGTACTCCGTGGCAGGAGAAGTGGTGGCAGCAATCAGTGGCCAAAGCTGGGATGAATTTATCCAGCAACGGCTGTTTCAACCGCTGAACATGCAACGCAGCAATACCTCCATTACGCAATTTACCGCAGATGATGCCAATATCGCCCTGCCACATCAGTTTATTGATGGAGAAGTGGTACCAATAGCCCGGCGAAACTTCGACAATGTTGGCCCATCTGCATCGGTCAACAGCAGCGTGTTCGATATGGCGCAGTGGATCCGTCTGCAGCTGGGCGAGCCTGGGGTGTACCAGGGGCAGCGGTTGGTTACTGCTGAAGTTATGGATGAAATCTTTACTCCTCAGATAGTTGTTAGCCGGGCCGGTCGTCTTGATCCGGTACGGGCTTATGGCCTGGGCTGGTACCTGGAAGATTACCGGGGGCTCGCCACTGCCAGTCATGGCGGTGCGACCGATGGCTTTAATACGCAAATCACACTGGTACCAGAGCTGGAGCTGGGCATTATCGTGATCGGCAATACCTTTGAAAATTTCCGGCCGGCGGTAACTCGTACCATCATCGATCGCATGGCTGGCTTAGCGCCACAGGACTGGCATGGCCATTATTTGACGCAGTATCAGCAGGATTTTGCCGAAGCAAGCCGTGACCGACAGCAGATCGAGCAGCAGCGTCAGCCAGATGTAGTGGCTAGCCTGGCGGTTGAGCAGATCATTGGCCGTTACCAGCACGATCTCTATGGCAATGCCGAAGTTGCTTTGGCTGACAATGGCAACTTGCTGCTGCAATTCTGGGATGATGGCGTTTCCAGGCTTACACTGCAGCACTGGCAGGGTGATACCTACCGGGCAGAGTGGTACAACAAAGCACAGCGCGAGAAGTTCGTGCATTTTTCTCGTAGCAACGATGATGAAGTTGAACTCAAGGTGGAGTGGACTTTGCGGCCCCAGCTATTGCAAGTAGGCATTTACCCGGCACCCTACATGCGCACCACGGTGTTTCAAAAAGAGTGAGCGAAAAAAAACGGCAACCCGAAGGTTGCCGCAAAGGGGACGCGCTAAAAAGTTTAGTGACGGATCAGGTAGTCAAAGGCACCGAGTGAAGCATTGGCGCCGCTACCCATGGCAATAACAATTTGCTTGTAGGGCACTGTGGTGGCATCACCGGCCGCGAACACACCTGGCAGTGACGTCTGGCCTCGTTCATCCACGATGATTTCACCTCGTGGGCTTAATTCCAGTGCACCACGCAGCCATTCGGTATTGGGTACCAAACCAATCTGGACGAAAATACCAGCCAGCTCAACCTGGAGGCTGTCACCGCTGGCGCGATCTTTATAAACCAGGCCTGTCACGCGATTGCCATCGCCGGTGACTTCGGTGGTCTCGGCTTCGGTAATGATGGTGATATTGCCCATGGAGTTGGCTTTCTTCACCAGCACGGCGTCGGCGCGCAGCTCAGCAGCAAACTCCAACACAGTGACGTGCTCAACAATGCCCGCCAGGTCAATAGCGGCTTCGATACCGGAGTTACCACCGCCAATCACGGCAACTTTTTTGCCTTTGAACAGTGGGCCGTCGCAGTGTGGGCAGTAAGCGACGCCTTTGCCGCGGTATTCCTGTTCGCCAGGCACGTTCATTTCACGCCAGCGGGCACCCGGTGCCAGGATCAGCGTTTTGCTTTTCAGCACAGCGCCGTTGGCCAGCTCCAGCTCGACCTGCTCGTTTTTGCTGAGCTTAGTAGCGCGCTGGTTGTTCATAATATCAACGTCATACTGACGAACATGGGCTTCCAGTGCATTCACCAGCTTAGGGCCTTCGGTGTACTGCACCGAGATAAAGTTTTCAATACCCACGGTATCGGCCACCTGACCACCAAAGCGCTCGGCTAGAACACCTGTGTTCAGGCCTTTACGAGCGGCATAGACAGCAGCTGAAGCACCGGCCGGGCCACCGCCTACGACCAAGACATCAAAAGGGGCTTTTTGCTTAAGAGCATCGGCCTGACGTGCTTCGGCGTTGACATCGATTTTCTGGATAATCCGTTCCAGCGTAATAGCGCCTTGTGAAAACTGCTCGCCATTTAAAAATACGGTTGGCACCGCCATGACGTTACGGTCAGTCACTTCTTGCTGAAAAACTGCACCATCGATCATCACGCTGGTGATATCCGGGTTAATGGCTGCCATCATGTTCAGAGCCTGCACCACTTCCGGGCAGGTTTGGCAGCTTAACGAAATAAAGGTTTCAAATTTGAAGCTGCCTTTTAATTGGCGTACCTGTTCAATTAAATCGGCTTCAATTTTAATTGGGTGCCCGCCTGAATGCAGTAAGGCCAACACCAAGGAGGTAAATTCATGCCCTAGTGGTACCCCGGCAAAGTTGATCGAGGTGTCTTTTTCCACCGAGCGGACTTGCATCGACGGGGTGCGCTCAGCGGCAGCATCATCCCGACGCAAGGTGACTAAATCGGACAGTTCGGCGATCTCGGTCGCCAGTTCATGCACTTCAGCTGCCTTGGCACTATCGTCAAGAGATACGACCAATTCAACCTGGCTTTTCAGGTTTTGCAGGTAAGTGTTCAGTTGTTGTTTCAGATTCGTATCTAACATCATTCAGCTCCATAACTCGGCATTCAATCACTGCAGTGCAGGCAATAAGGTAGTGTTGCCAGCGCCCGGAGGCGCTGACAGAGACCAGTTGGTTTGTTAAGCAGGGAAGCTGGAACCAGCTTCTTTACATTGAGGGTAAGAAGCGCAGGTTCAGCCTCCGCTGCCAGGCAACGGTCGGTTTGGCAATTTAGATTTTGCCTACTAAGTCTAAAGATGGAGCCAGAGTGGCTTCACCTGGAGTCCATTTGGCTGGACATACTTCGCCATCGTGGTTGGCTACATACTGAGCAGCCTGTACTTTACGGAACAGTTCAGCAGCGCTACGGCCAATACCCAGGTCGTGAATTTCTGCGACTTTGATTTCGCCTTCAGGGTTGATTACGAAAGTACCACGCAGTGCCAGGCCATCTTCTTCAATCATCACACCGAAGTTACGAGTGATAGCACCTGTTGGGTCACCGATCATTGGGTACTGAATTTTCTTGATGGTTTCAGATGCATCATGCCATGCTTTGTGAGTGAAGTGTGTGTCGGTCGATACCGAGTAAACCTCGACACCCATTTCCTGGAACTTGGCATAAAAATCTGCTAAGTCGCCCAGCTCAGTTGGACAAACGAAGGTGAAATCTGCTGGGTAGAAACAAACAACAGACCATTTGCCCAATAAATCCTGCTCGGTGACATCAACAAATTTGCCATTGTGGAATGCGGTGGCTTTAAATGGCTTGATTTTAGTATTGATAATAGAAGACATAGTCTTGCTCCTTTAGGTTAATGATAGGGTGTGTCTCAACTGTGGCTACTGTACCAAGCCACAGGTTTATTTTAAAACGAATAAAACAAATGGCTTTAATCGCTTTTATCGATAACGATGCCGTCATCCCGTGCTTACAGCTCACAACTCTGTATAGATTAGGGCTTGTAGTGCATTTCTCAATGGTGACTTTGCCAATCAGCATGGAAAAACCGCAGCTTCAGTGTATTCACTGACTGGATCTTGGCATAAGATAATGACCATTCGATGATGCTGCCCGATGGAGTGCCATGCCTTTTTTACAGCGACAAGCAGGGTTAGAGCCACCTTTGCCCTGGTGGCGATGGCCGCTGGCTATGCTAGCAGGCATGCTGTTGGGTGCTGGTGCGCTGAACTACAGTGCCGATGGCCGCATCAATGTATTGCTGGTTTGGTTGCTCTGGGCCGGACTGCCTTTCCTTGGCAGTCTGGTGTCGCTGGCCTGGTTGTTTCGCCCGGCCAAACCCTGGTTGAGCCGCTTCAGTGGGCAGTCCACTTTCTGGCAACCCAATGCTCGTCAGTTGTGGTGGCTACTTAGTCAGTTGCAATGGCTCTGGGTTTGGTTTGCGCTTGGTATTGTGCTGGTTTATTTGCTGCTGTTACTGCTGTCTGATCTGGCGTTTGGTTGGAGCTCCACCCTGCTGTTGCATGGCGATGTGCTGGCTGGGGTGATGCAATGGCTTAGTTTGCCCTGGAAGTACTTCTGGCCTGCAGCTGTTCCTGACACCGCAATGATAGAACTGACACGATTTGCCCGCATCGAAGCTGCTGAAACCAGTTTGCAACAAGCCAGTGGTTGGTGGCCATTTTTACTGGCCAGCCTGGTTTGTTACAACCTGTTGCCCCGGCTGGGTCTGGCGCTATTTTGCCGTTGGCGCTGGCGTAGTTTGCAGCGTCAACAGTTGCAGCTGACCATGCCTGACAGCCAAGTTTCCACCAAAGCAGCTACCACCGACGTCATGCCAATAGCAAGCCTGGATCAATGGCAGGATGCACCGGTAGTGAGCTGGCAATTGGCTGCGGCGAACAGTGGCATGCAACTGGGTGTGCAGGATTGGCAACAGGATCAGCAACAGTGGCAAGCGTGTTTGGCCGATAAACCAAAACGGCTGTTATGGCGGGTGCCTGCCAGCCGTTCTCCAGTGGCTGAACTGGCCGATTGGATACAACAGGCCAGGCAGCATCAGATTGAGCAAGCGATCTGGCTGCAGACAGATGCGCAAACCGTGCCAGAGCGGCATATCGCCAGTTGGCAGGCCTTTGCCCGTCAGCATGAACTGGTTTGGATAAGGAATTGACAAGGACATGATGATATCGCGATGCCCGCAATTTTGCGTGGTTGGCCACCCGAACCAGGGCAAGTCGTCCATTGTATCTACCCTGGTGGAGAATGATTCGGTACGGATCGGGGTCGAATCTGGCACCACCGAGCAGGCAGAACGCTTTGAATTCCGCCTGCAGGATAAAATCGTGCTGGCATTAACCGATACGCCAGGCTTTCAGCGCGCCAGGCAAGTGCTGGCCTGGCTGGAACAAGAGGCGGTGGCACCGGCTGACCGCCCTGCGCGGATCCGGGCTTTTTTGGCCGAGCCCGCACATCAGCAGCAATTTCCGGATGAGTGCCGGCTGCTGGAGCCGATCATGGCGGGCAGTGGCATTTTGTATGTGACGGATGCGACCAATGAGGTGAGCCGGGCTGATGAAGCCGAAATGGAGATTTTGCGCTGGACCGGGCAACCTCGTATGGCATTAATTAACCCTATCTCTGATACAAATAAAGCCGATAGTTGGCAGGCCACACTGAGCCAGTTTTTCCAGTGGGTACGCCTATTTAATCCGATGACGGCCAGTTTAGCCAGTCGGCAGGCTTTATTTAAAGCCATGGCTGAGCTTACCCCCGAATGGACGGCTGATTTAACGCTGTTGAGCCAGCAGCTGGCGGCACGTGATCAGCAGCGCTTGGTCGATGTCAGTTTGCAACTGGCTGAATACTGGTGCCAACAGGTCAGTCGTCGTGAGCCTTTATTGAAGCTGCCGCCCTTGTTAACCGACAGCCCCGAGCGTTACCTGCAACAGCAACTGGATCAGGCAGAGCTGCAGTTGTTTCAACAGCTGGCCACGCAATGGGGGCATCGCCAGACAGAGTTACAGCGTGATATCGACTGGGAGCTGGATCACGATCAGCTGATGAACACCGAAACCTGGTATTTATGGGGCTTGCAGCAAAAAGAGCTTCTGGTGGTCAGTGGTGGCGCTGGTATGGCGGCAGGAGCCATGCTGGATATGGGGTTAGCTGGCAGCTCTATGATGATGGGAGCATTAACAGGCGGGGTGTTGGGAACCGCAGGAGGCTGGTTGGCCAGCAAACAGTTGCCGGGTAAGCGGCTTGGCTGGTTGCCGCTTAGTGGCAAAAAAAGCTATGTCGGGCCGGTGAAACACCCCAATTTTCCTTTGGTGGTGATGGCGCGGGCGCTAACCTTTACCCAATTGCTTTGGCTGCGGCCCCATGCCGAGCGCAGCCGGTTGGCTCTTACCGCCAAGGCTAGTGACTGGCCGCGAGCGGAGCAGGTTCGCTTATTGCAATGGGCGAAACAGTTGCAAAACGAGCAGTGGAAAGCCAGGCAGCAACAAGAGCTGACCGACTGGATTAGTCAGGGGTTGCAGCAGCGTTTGCAAGCCGCTGTGCAACAGGAGCAGCAACAAAGCTTTCTGTAGCTGGCAAGGGTTTAATGCTGAGTGGGCAGTTCGCTCAGATACTGCTGTAAAATTCGTTCCGCTTCACCAGAGGATTTAAGTTCATCCAAAGCTTGTTGCATTTGTGAGACCAGCTCAGGGTCAACATCCGGGTTCAGAGCCAGATAGTTAAGACCCAGCATATCAAACTCAAGCACGGCCTCCAGCTCTGAGATATCTTTGTCATAGTGTTGCAGCCAGGCCTGGAGCACATTAGGAGAACCAATGATCAAATCTACTTTCTGTTGCAGAAAAGGGCCGACTGAGTCGGCTTTGGAGACAAAACCGACCAGGTTCTTGCCATAATCAAAGCCGATACTTTTCAAATAGATTTCATACACATCACCATGGGCTACACCCACCACAAATTGTTTGGCTTCCTCCAGATTAGCTGGGTTGATCGCTTGCCGACTGCGCAGTCGGTATAAATAGGCGGTGGAGTACATCAGGGGGCCGACCCATTGAAACTCTTCTTCCCTTTGAGGATGGCGGGATGTTGAGAAGAGTGCGCCGGTGCTATCACGCCGTGCGTTTTCATAAGCCCTCAGCCAGGGGTAAAGCTTAAACT
Source organism: Alkalimonas sp. (assembly GCA_022565655.1). GTDB lineage: Bacteria > Pseudomonadota > Gammaproteobacteria > Enterobacterales > Alteromonadaceae > Alkalimonas. The sequence goes on along the minus strand of JAIUMG010000035.1, from coordinate 7,717 downwards.
CACATTGGATAGCTGTTTTATGACAAATGGCCTGCACCAGCTCGGTGTTGATACCAACCAGTTCTTGGTCTTGCAGATAATTGTACGGGGGAAAGTGCTCGGTGTAGACCGTCAGAGAGTTTGCCTCAGCCTGGCCTGACAGCCAACATCCGCTGAAGATCAATCCAGCAGTGATCAGTTTTCTTAACATCGGCGTCCCTGTTCACGATACACAGCTTTAACTATGGCAGATATTGGGCAAACCGTGTAGAAAATCATGAAACCAGACCCTATTTAGTCTGGTTGTTCGGCTGATGTCAGGCCTTCCACCTTTATTTTACGTAAATCCAGCCCGCTTGGGTGCTGATACATCCGCAGGCCAAACTCAGGCAGGATAGAGAACAGATGGTCGAAAATATCCGATTGTATGCCTTCATACTCCACCCATGCCGTGGTGTTGGTAAAGCAGTAGACCTCCAATGGCAGGCCATCCGGAGTAGGCTCCATCTGGCGCACAATTTGGATCATGTCTTGACGAACCTGAGCATGGCTTTGCAAATAGCGCTCTACATAGGCACGAAAGCTGCCTAAATTGGTAATACGGCGGGTATTGACCGGCTCTTGCCCTTGCTCTTTCAGCGACTGGTTCCACTCACTAATTTCCCGATCCTTTTCTGGCAGGTACTCTTGCAATAAACGGAAACGGTTTAGGCGGGTACGCTCTTCTGCCGACAGGAAATGTACGCTTTGCTGATCGATCATCAGGCTGCGTTTAATGCGGCGACCACCAGATTGCTGCATGCCGCGCCAGTTTTTAAAGGGATCGGTCATAAAGCGGCGGGTAGGAATGGTGGTAATGGTTCGATCCCAGTTCTGAATTTTCACGGTATGCAAGGCAATATCGATGACATTGCCATCTGCGTTTAATTGCGGCATTTCAACCCAATCTCCAACTCTGATCACATCATTGGAGGCGATTTGAATGCTGGCGACTACCGACAAAATAGTATCCTGGAAAATCAGTAGCATCACCGCCATCATGGCACCCATACCAGACAGTAAGATCAGCGGGGAGCGATCAATCAGAAGGGCAACGATGAGGACAAAGGCAATGGTGTAGATGATAATTTTCAGTAGTTGAATGTAGCCCTTGATCGTTTTGGTTTTTGAATCCGGCCGGCGTTCATACAAGGTATTGACCATGGTCAGCACATTGCTAAGTGCCATGGCGATAGTCAGTACAATAAAGGCATTGCTCACATTGCGCACCACCTCTACCACTACTTCTGGCACATTGGCGATCAGGCCAATACCAGCAGCCAACACCAAAGCGGGTACTACATTGGACAAGCGGGCAATAATGCCAAAATCCTGTTGCAACGAGTTTTGTGCAAAGGGGGTGGCATTAAAGGCTTTGGAAACGGCACGGACCAGAATATTTTTGGTCAGCCAGTTGGCCAGCCAGGATAGCACCACCAGCACCAGCAGGCTGCTAGCCATGAAGAGTTCAGGGGATAGTTCGCGCCAGTGTTGAAGGGTAGCAAGCCAGTCGTTCATGTGTGATCATTTAGAATAAAAAAACGTACTGTTAGTGTAACCGATCCTTGGGGGTGAAAAAATGCATGTTTCAATGTTCTGGCCATGCTTTCCTTTAAGTGCACTTTCTATGCGTTTGATGTATTCCATCTTTGCTGCTTATGGATACGCTAGGTTTGAGCAGTGAAGCGGAAGAGGTCATGACAGCAAAGAAACACGGCCACTTTGTTACGATGACAACTATAAAGCTGGCAGACAAAAACTCTAGACCTTGACGATATTAAAAGTTAGATCCAGCAAAAGTTGGGCTAACCGCTTTCCTTTTTAAGAGCAACGTAAGTGCTTTGTTACTTTTGCCATTGAGCTTCTCGGGCACAGATCCAGTCTTCTGCCGGATTTGTTGAGCCTACCCATTGGGTACGATACTGACCGGTGGGTTGCCAACTTTTATACACCGTGTGGTTCCAGCTATTACCTGGCAGTAAGCCTGAGACAGCACAGAATTCAGGCGCATTTAGCCTGCTGCCACAGCTGCGGACATAAATGCGTCTGGAGCAGCGGTTGGTCACGGTGATATTGAACTCGCCATCACGGTCCCTGGTATTGGTTTCAATGCAGCTGGATAGCGGGGGCTCCGCCTGTTGCCAACATTGATTTGGTTTTTTAGGCACCTCCGCCTGGGTGGAGTCTTGCTTTGCTACCGGTGACGGTATCGCTACCTGATTTGTTGGTTGGGATGGAGGAGAACTTTCAACCTCAGATGAGGGCGCATCGGTTGCATGTTGGCTAGTTGCAGGCCGATGTTCTGTGCTGCGGCTTGGGAGTAACTGGCGTTCATCAAACTGTGGTCGTTGTCTGAGGTTTTCTATCGTTTGCTGTTGTTGCATTTGCTGCCATTGGCGTGACAGGTCCGCTGAAAAGGTCTGATGCTGTGCAATGGCATCAGCAACGATCACCTGGCCACTTTGCAATCCCTGCATGAAGCCACTGCTAATGGCCTGGTACCTTGCCTCACGCTCTGCCCGGGCGTATTGCAACATGGCCTGGTTGTGTGCTCTGGCATGCTGATTCCCCTCAGCGATTTGTTGGATGTAATAATCGATACCATCAATATGCAAGGATAGCCTGTGTAGCCAGGCTTCATCGACATCGTTCACTTGTTGCGCCTGTTGTTGCAGCTGCAGTTCCTGGTCTGATAAACGCTGCAGATTGAGTACACTGAGCCGATCAATCCAGATATCTTCTGGCCAGGTAGCGGTTATCGTGCCATACCAGGCTCTCCTGCGGCTGTAGTTGGACATCCGGTTAAAATCGCCACAGGCTAAATAATGAAAGGGACCTTCCTGATGTGAAAATGAGCATGCTTTTGAAAGTCGAACCACCACTTGTTGCCAGCGACCGCCGTAGGTGCTCGGCGAGCAGTATGCTCCATTGAATGCATGATTGGAAAAGGCAATGTAAAGCACGGTAGAACCATCACGCAATAACATAAAGTGCTCTCTGCCAACTTCACACACACCAACCACGCCAATGTGTCGGTGGTACAGTACGCCAAAACGCTGTTTCAGTTCTTGCACCAGCCCTTGCTGGTTTTGATAGACCAAAAAACGATGGTCAAGATCCGAGCCTCCACGCGCCCGTCGCCACAGCGTGCAGCTATTTGATCGTGCGTGATCGGTTTCCCTGTAATTATTGGAAGTCTTAGGGTAGGGATCCAGGGTAAGGTTCCTGTCCAGACAATGCTGCTCGATTTGATCGGCAAGTAAGCGAACTTGTCGGGCTTGCTCAGCCGGATCATGAGGCGGACGGGGTCCGCTGGAGCAACTGGTGATCAAGAGCAGTGCAGCAACAAGCGCAGTGGTAACCTCATACCTCATGCCAAGTCTCCTGCCGGGTTGGTGCGAATGCGGCAATTTTTTTACTTTAGGCGCTAAACCCGGATTTGACAAGTTACGTTTGATTCAGCTAGATGCCATCGCCATCGATATGCAGGCCACACTCGCGGCCAAAGCCGTTAAAGCGGGTGTCTTCTTCGCTCATGCCGGGTTCGAATTTCACTGTGGAGTGGGTATCGCCGACTGAGATATAGCCCTGTTCCCACAATGGGTGGTAACTCAGGCCATGTTCTTTTAAGTAATAGAATACATCTTTGTTGCTCCAGTCGATGATGGGCTGGATCTTGATCACACCGCGGCTGATTTCAACAATCGCCTTCTCAGCGCGGGTACTGCTTTGGCTGCGGCGTAGGCCGGTAAACCAGCTGCCAGCGTTCAGTTCACGCAGTGCGCGCTGCATGGGTTCTACTTTATTCAGTTGGTTGTATTGCTTGATGCCGTCGGCACTTTGCCACAGCTCGCCATAGCGGGCTTCTTGCCAGTTGGGCGACAGTTGCGAGCGGTACACCTTCAGGTTTAAACCCAGCTGATCGGTCAGTTGATCGATAAACTGATAGGTCTCTGGGAATAAGTAGCCAGTATCGGTCAGCACCACCGGGATATCCGGTTTTTGTTGCGTCACCAGATGCAGCATCACGGCGGCTTGAATGCCGAAACTGGAACTGAGAATGGGCTGCTGTGGCAAATGTTCCAGTGCCCAGCGCACCCGCTCAGCGGCTGACAACGGGGTCAGCTGCTGATTGATCTCGGCCAGCCAGTCTAGCTGGGTGGCTTTATCCTGCGTTAGGATCTGTTGGAATTTGCTCATAACGACCTCTGTCATGCGTGAAAATCTGTCTTGGATACTTTGACTTCTGCCACTACCCCAGTGCGCACGACAAAGTCACCAAAGCATTCATCAGCTTGGCGCTTAGCGGCCCAGTCGGCGATCAGTTGGTCTAGTTGGCTGAGGATCTCGGTTTCACCGACGTTATCCAGATACAGTTTCGGGATCCGGGTGCCAATGCGGTTGCCACCGAGATAGAGGTTGTATTTACCCGGTGCCCGGCCAACCAGACCCACTTCAGCCAGCATGGCCCGGCCACAGCCATTCGGGCAACCGGTGACGCGCAGCACGATATGGTCATCTGCTACATCGTGTTTTTGCAGCAAGCCTTCGACCTTGGTCACCAGCTCTGGCAAGTAGCGCTCTGCTTCGGCCATCGCCAGTGGGCAGGTTGGAAAGGAGACACAAGCCATGGAGTTTTTGCGCTGCTCGCTGTGGCCATCGTCAATCAAGCCATGCTCGCGGGCGAGCTGCTCAATTTGTGCTTTTTGCTCACTGGGTACGCCGGCGATGATCAGGTTCTGATTGGCGGTCATGCGCAAGTCGCCCTGATGGATTTTGGCGATTTCAGCCAAACCGGTTTTTAGCGGTCGGCCCGGGTAATCGAGAATGCGGCCATTTTCGATAAACAGGGTCAGGTGGTGTTTGCCATCCATGCCTTCAACCCAACCGATGCGATCCCCGCGACTGGTAAACTCATAGGGCCGAACTGGCTCAAATTTGACACCGACGCGTTGCTCCACTTCGTGGCGGAAATTATCCAGCCCGATGCGGTCGATGGTGTACTTGGTTTTGGCATTCTTGCGGTTATTGCGATCGCCATAGTCACGCTGCACCGTGACCACATGCTCGGCCACTTTCAGTGTATGCTCGAGCGGAATAAAGCCTAACTCATCGGCCTTGCGCGGGTAGGTCGAGTTATCGCCAAAGGTCATGGCCAGGCCGCCACCGACCAGCACATTAAAACCAATGAGTTGGCCGTGCTCGGCAATAGCTACAAAGTTGAGGTCATTGGCATGCACATCAATATCGTTGTGTGGCGGGATCACCACAGTGGTTTTAAATTTACGTGGCAAATAATGATCGCCTAAAATCGGCTCCTGCTCGGTGGTTTCAACCTTTTCTTCATCCAGCCAGATCTCGGCGTAGGCGCGGGTTTTCGGCAGCAAATGCTCACTGATCTTAATGGCCCACTGATAGGCCTGCTGGTGCAGCTCGGATTCGACAGGGTTTGAGGTACACAACACATTGCGATTAACATCGCCGGCGGTGGCGATGGAGTCGATACCAATATCATGCAAAAACTGATGCATCGGTTTGATATTAGGTTTCAGCACGCCGTGAAACTGAAAGGTCTGCCGTGTGGTTAAACGAATACTGCCATACATGGTTTTATCGGCAGCAAACTGGTCGATGGCGAGCCATTGCTTTGGCGTGATAATACCGCCAGGCATGCGGGCACGCAGCATCACATTGTGCAGCGGCTCCAGCTTCTGGGCAGCACGTTCGGCGCGAATATCACGGTCATCTTGCTGATACATGCCATGAAAGCGGATCAGCATAAAGTTGTCACCGTTAAAGCCACCGGTGATTTCATCCTGCAGATCCTGGGTAATGGTGCCACGCAGATGGTCACTCTCTGCTTTTAAGCGTTCATTATCAGAGGGTTTGCCCTCAGCCACCAAGGCTGGGTTGATAGGATACTGACTCATTAATACACGTCCTTCTGATAGCGCTTGGCTTGTTTCAGTTCATCTAAATAGGTTTCAGCTTGTTCAGGGCTACGCTTGCCATGCTGCTGGATCACATCCAGCAAGGCCTGATGCACGTCTTTGGCCATGCGATTGCCATCGCCACAGATATACAGGTGGGCGCCGCGCTCCAGCCAGGCAAACAGCTCGGCACCTTGCTTGCGCAGTTTATCCTGTACATAGACTTTCTCTGCCTGATCGCGGCTAAAGGCGACATCCAGCCTGCTCAGCAGGCCTTGTTTCAGGTAGCGCTGCAGTTCGACCTGATAGAGGAAGTCCTGGGTGAAATGTGGGTTACCAAAGAACAACCAGTTGTCACCGCTGGCATCGCGTTGCTCTCGCTCCTGTAAAAAAGCGCGGAACGGGGCAATACCGGTACCAGGGCCAATCATAATGACGGGAGTGTCATCATTGGCCGGTAAGCGGAAGTTGTCGTTGTGCTCAACAAAGACCTTGATACGCTCGCCCTCGGCCAGACGCTCTGCCAAAAAGCCTGAGGCACCACCTAAGTGAGGCTGGCCAAAAGCATCGTAGCGAACCACGGCCACCGTCAGGTGAACTTCTTCTTCCACTTCAGCTTGTGAAGAGGCAATCGAATACAGCCGGGGTTGTTGCTTACGCAGCGCATCGACCAACTGCTGTGCGGTCAGCTGCCCGGGGTGATCGCGAATAATATCAATGATTTGCCGATCGGCCAGATAAGCCCGCAAGGCGGCTTTATCTGCAACCAATGCTTGCAGGGCATCACTGCGGATGGCGGCAGCGTATTTCTCAACAAAAGCCGGATAGGACTGGGTCAGCTCAAGCTGCTCCAGCAGCGCATCTTCTACCGTTAAGGTTTGACCAGCCAGTTGCACCGGGGTATTGGAGGCAATAGCGGCACCCAGTAAGATCTCACGCACGATGGCCGGGTCGTTGAGGAAATAGACCCCTAAGGCATCGCCGGGTTGATAGCGGATATCCGAGCCTTCCAGTGAGATTTCGATATGGCGTACATCTTTGGTTGAATCACGGCCGGTGATCTTCTGGTTGGCATACAACTCAGCATGAAATGGGTTTTGTTTGCTAAAGGCGCTGGTTGCACTGGCCGTTTGTCCAGGCCAAGCAATGACCTGAGCACCAGCCGGTTCGCTGGCTGCGCTAAGCTCGGGTTCTAACGCTTTAATTAATTCTTGATTCCAACTTTCGGCCTGCGCTTCATAATCGACATCCAGATCCTGACGCTGCTGCAGTGAGACCCCACCCAGCTCCGCCAAGCGCTCATCAAAGTCTTGCGCGGTTTTGCAAAAGAATTCATAGCTGGTATCGCCTAGGCCAAGTACGGCATATTTCAGGCCATTGAGCTTGGGCGCTTTTTTACTGAACAGGAACTTGTAGAAAGCCTCGGCATTTTCGGGGGGCTCACCTTCGCCATAGGTGGAGGTCACTATGGTCAAAAAGCGCTCTTGTTTTAGCTGGTTGGCTTTGTAATCGGCCATATCCAGCACCTTGACGGCCCATTGCTTCGCTTTGGCGGCACTGGCCAACTGCTCTGCCACATGGCGGGCATTACCGGTTTGCGAGCCATACAGAATAGTCAGGCTGGCAGCTGGAGCTGCACTGGCTGCGGCTTGTGGCATGTTGCCACCGGCTAGCTGTGCACTGGCAGCCAAATAGCCACTGACCCAGGCTTGCTGGATTGGATTGAGTTGACTAACGACGCCTTGCAATTGCTGAATTTGCTGTTCAGT
>JAIUMG010000034.1 GCA_022565655.1 Alkalimonas sp. | reverse complement strand
CTTTCAAGATCAGGAGTTTGAGTTGCGACTGAGGACTTTGCTCCATAGAGGCTATGCTTCCACTCAAGTTGATTAATAAACGAATTGCGAACTGGCAATTATAACAAACTGCGGCATTTCTAGCCAGCAATTAGCTGCTTGCCGATCGCGGTTTTCTACTTTTTAATGCTTTTAACAGCAATAAGTACTCTTGTTGCTCGTGCTGGCTGAGCTTTTGCAACTTAGCAGTGCGCTCTAATGCTTCCAGCCGTTGTTGTAAATAATGATCTTCAATGGAGCCGAAGGTGTCGATAAATTCTTGCTCCACCTGCTCGGGCTCCAGTTGAGGATCCCACATCGCCAGCTTGTTCAGTATTGAATATTCTTTGCTATCTCGCCAATACTCCAGCAATTGGGCGGTACGTATGTCGGGGTTACTCAGAATTTGCTGTTGCAAATTCAGCAGCAAAGTTATTCCCGGTAAATTGGTACCAGCCAGCTCTGGCGCCTGCGGTATGGTGGTCGCCAGCCGGGGGTATTGCAATAATAGTGCAATGGCCCGGCGCATGGGGGTCATGCTTTGGGTTTTCGGCACCGAAAAGCGAGTCGTGCTGCGTGTGGCGGTAGTGCCCTGCGCCCGATCGCTTTGCTTACCGACCAGGCTGTAGAGCTTGTCTTCTAATTGTTCACGATAAAAATCACTGGGGATTTGTGCAATGAGTTCTTTGCCCTTGGCCAGTAAAGCGGATTTACCGGCATCGGAGCTGGGGTTGTGCTCTTGCATCAGATGCTCAAAAAAGTAGTGTTGCAACGACGTCGCGTGCTGGATCCGTTGTAAAAAAGCATCTTTGCCTTCTTTTTGCACCAGTGTATCTGGGTCTTCACCATCGGGTAGAAAGACAAAATTCAGTTCGACACCGTCTTTTAAGTGCGGTAAAGCATTTTGCAGGGCACGCCAGGCGGCATCACGGCCAGCGCGGTCACCATCGTAACAACACACCACCTGACGGCAATAGCGAAATAAGGTGTGCATATGTTCTGCGGTGGTTGCTGTACCCAGGCTGGCGACGGCAAAATGAATACCATACTCCGACAACGCCACCACATCCATATAGCCTTCAACCACCAGCACTTGCTCCAGCCGGTCTTGCTGCTGACGGGCTTCATACAAACCATAAAGCTCACGGCCTTTATGAAACAATCGGGTTTCAGGTGAGTTGAGGTATTTAGGCGTGCCATCACTGAAAACCCGGCCACCAAAGGCAACCACTCTGCCGCGGCGGTCACGGATAGGAAACATCAGCCGATGCCGGAAAAAGTCGTATTCACGCCCTTGTTCATTGCGATTGGTCAGCTTTAACTCGAACAACTGATCCCGGGCTTTGCTGCCAGCCTGGCCGAGCTGTTTTAAGATAAAGTCCCAGCTGTCGGGGGCGACACCAATGGCAAAGCGCTCGATGGTGCTTGGCGATAAACCACGTTGCTTTAAATAGTTCTGCGCCAGTTCGCTACTGGAACCATGCTGTAACTGGTGTTGCCACAGTTCGGTCGCCTTTTGCATCAGTTGATAATCATCGGCCTGGCCGGTAGGCCGGGATGGGCCACCGCCTTCGCGCGGTACCTCCAAATGATGTTGTGCAGCAAGCTCTTCAATGGCTTCAACAAACTCCAGTTGCTCGTATTCCATCAAAAAGGTGATGGCATTACCATGCGCGCCACAGCCGAAGCAATGATAGAACTGTTTATCCTGGCTGACGGTGAATGACGGTGTTTTTTCGTTATGGAATGGGCAGCAGGCGGAATGATTCCGGCCTTTTTTCTTTAACGGCACACGCTGATCAATCAGCTCGACGATATCGGTTCGAGCCAGCAAATCATCGATAAACTGTCGCGGGATCTGTCCTGCCACTGGATTGTTTCACTTTGCTCAGAAAAAGACAAACCGTGCCTGAAGAGCACGGTATGTTGTCAGCTATTTACATCGCTTGGTTCACCGGGGTGTTGTAATACAACAACCTGCGAGCAGGGCTAAAGCCTGGGTGCTGCCTATTCATACACTGCAAAACAGCTCACGCTTTGGTGAATGCTGATACTGCAATGGAATGCGCGGTCTGAATACCAATTAGTACAGACGGATACGACGTGCATTCTCGCGAGAAAGCTTCTTAGCATGGCGCTTTACCGCTGCTGCTTTCTTACGCTTACGAACCCAGGTTGGCTTCTCAAAAAACTCTTTAGAACGAACGTCAGCCAGGATACCAGCTTTTTCACAAGAGCGTTTGAAGCGACGCAGAGCGACATCAAAGGGTTCGTTTTCTTTTACTTTAACTACAGGCATTAAATTCTCACCTCGGATTACTATGGCTACTCATTAACCAATACGATTAAAAATGGTGCCGCATTTTACTCAAAAGCTAGGGGGCTTGTAAAGTGATTCTGACTATTGCTGGTGATTTATCCTGGATCCCATTACAATTCGCGGGTTTGTTGGGGCTTATTGTAGCCTGAAAGCATCTAAAAAGGCATAACAGAGGTAGCGATGCGGGTTCTGGGTATTGAAACATCCTGTGATGAAACAGGGATTGCCATTTACGACAGTGAGCACGGTTTATTAAGCCATGTGTTGTACAGTCAGATCGAGTTGCATGCAGATTATGGTGGTGTGGTACCAGAGTTGGCCTCGCGCGATCATGTGCGTAAAACCCTGCCGTTAATTCGTCAGGCTTTAGCTGAGGCTAAATGCAGCGCTGCCGAGATTGATGGTGTGGCCTATACGGCGGGGCCGGGTTTGGCCGGTGCCTTATTGGTCGGGGCGTCGATTGGTCGCAGCCTGGCTTTTGCCTGGCAGAAACCTGCGGTAGGAGTACACCACATGGAAGGCCACTTACTGGCTCCCATGTTGGAAGCCAACCCACCAGCCTTTCCTTTTTTGGCGTTACTGGTATCGGGGGGACATACCCAGCTGGTAGATGTACAAGGCATTGGCCAGTATCAGGTGCTAGGTGAATCGATTGATGATGCGGCCGGCGAAGCCTTTGATAAAACGGCTAAGCTAATGGGGCTGGATTACCCGGGCGGCCCGTTACTGGCAAAAATGGCCATGCAGGGCGATGCAACTGCTTATAAATTTCCACGGCCAATGCTGGACAGGCCAGGCCTGGATTTTAGTTTTAGTGGCTTGAAAACCTCGGCGGCCAATGTCATTGCCAAAGCAGGGTCTAGTGCTCAGGTGCAAGCCGATATCGCCGCCTCTTTTCAGCAGGCGGTAGTGGATACCCTGGTTGCCAAGTGCGAGCGAGCTTTGCAGCAAACTGGGCTAAAACGGTTGGTGGTGGCTGGCGGAGTCAGTGCCAATACTTCACTGCGTGAGCAGCTGGCTACTTTACTGCACAAGCGCGGTGGTCAGGTGTTCTATCCGCGTAAGGAGTTTTGTACAGACAATGGTGCCATGATCGCCTTTGCCGGCCATCAGCGCCTGGTGGCCGGGCAGCAGCAGGATTTAGCCATTGCTGTGCAGCCACGCTGGCCAATGGAACAGCTGGCGGCCTTGTAGGTGCTTAGGATGGGGCTTACTCTTTTAGGTTTTTGCCTTTATCCCACACCCGACTTTCATGACCGCGCAGCAGCCGGATAATATTTTGTCGGTGTCGGGCAATAATCAATAGGCTGAGCATAAACACCGGCACGGTATAGATGGGTTTAATAAACCAGGTGAACACTGGGGCCAGGCCGACGGTCACAATGGCTGCCAACGAGGAATAGCCGGTGATGGCCAGCACCACTACCCAGCTGGCGATCAGTAAGCCGGTTAATTCAAGGCCAATTGGCATCATGGTACCCAGCGCTGTGGCTACGGCTTTACCACCGTTAAAACCGAAAAATAGTGGGTAGATGTGGCCCAAGCACGCACAAATACCAATCATCCCTAGATACAGTGGCTCAATGCCCAGGAAGTATGAGCTCCATACCGGAATGGTGCCTTTTAACACATCAAACAGCAGTACCAAAGCGGCTGGCCCTTTGCCACCTGAGCGAAGTACATTGGTCGCCCCTGGGTTATTGGAGCCTATGGTGCGAGGATCGGGCAGGCGGAACAAGCGGCTAACCAGCACTGCAGACGAGATGGAGCCCAGCATATACGCCAGTAGCATCATCATTAAGATCAGCGGTGTCATCAATGCGGTTCCTCAGCATCGGTTTTTACGTTAAGATCGCGCTTGCCGGTCAGCGTGGTGACAAACTAACCATCTGCCTACCTGATCATCTTACCCTGAACGTCATGCGGAATGAACTGATGGATAGCGTTTTTATTAAAAAATTGTGCATCGATACGGTGATTGGTGTGTATGAGTGGGAAAAAAACATTCAACAACGGCTGGAGTTGGATCTGGAGTTAAGTTGTCATACCGCGGCAGCCGCGCAGGACGATGATATTCGCCAAACGCTGGATTACAGTGTCATTGCCACACAGGTCACTGAATTAGTGCAAGCCGAGCCGATTGAATTGATTGAAACGGTGGCCGAGCGTGTTGCTACTTTGTTACTGGCGAATTTTAGTACGGATCGGGTGCAGGTGACGGTGCATAAACCCGGCGCAGTGCCCAGTGCAGAAACCGTAGGGGTCCGGATTATGCGGGAGCGCAGTTAATGGCGTTTATTCTGATCAGCATCGGTAGCAATATTGAGCGTGACCACCACATTCAGGTGGCAATTAAAGAGCTGAGGCAGGCTTTTGGCAAGCTGATGATTTCATCGGTGTACGAAAGCGAAGCGGTCGGCTTTGATGGGGACCCTTTTTACAACCTAGTGGTTGGGGCGAACACGGAGCTCTCGGTTGCTGAGTGTGTGCAGCTATTTAAACAGATCGAAGACCGGCATGGCCGCAAGCGCAATGTGGCGCGCTTTTCTGGCCGAACGCTGGATCTGGATTTACTGACCTACGATCAGCTGGTGTGCCAGCAGCCCGTGGAACTTCCGCGCGATGAAATAACCAAAAATGCTTTTGTACTGCTGCCCATGGCTGAGCTGGTTCCCGAGCAGTTGCACCCGGTGACGGGTTTAACCTACCAACAATTGTGGCAGCAATACGACAGACCACAAAAATTATGGACTGTTCCTTTTTCATGGAGTGAATTGAAGTGAGTTTATTTGAAATTATTGTCTTGTCGATTATTCAGGGAATTACTGAGTTTCTACCGATTTCGTCATCCGCTCATTTGATCCTGCCTTCGGCGATTCTGGGTTGGCAGGATCAGGGGATCGCCTTTGATGTCGCTGTGCATATAGGTACCTTAATGGCGGTGATCCTTTATTTTCGCCGTGATGTCGGTCAACTCATTGTGGGCTGGATTCAGTCGCTGCGTGGTCAGCAAAGCACCTATGGTACCTTGGCCTGGATGCTGATCGTCGCTACCATTCCGGCGGGGCTGGCTGGCTTGCTGTTTGCTGGCGTGATTGAAACCCTGCTGCGCTCACCCTGGGTGATCGCTTGCACCACCCTTATTTTTGGCAGCTTACTCTGGTATGCCGATCGCACCGCTAAACAGCAAACCGATGTGATGCATTTAAGCTGGCGTCAGGTGCTGGTGATCGGCGTTGCGCAGGCTATTTCTTTGATTCCGGGGACTTCACGTTCTGGTATCACCATGACAGCCGGCCTGATGATGGGGTTAGAGCGCTCCAGTGCCGCCCGCTTTTCGTTTTTAATGTCGATCCCGATTATTGTCTTAATTGGCTTGTACCAAACCAGTAAACTGATCCAAAACCCGGAGGTGTATGATATTCCGGCATTAGGGGCTGGCATGGTGCTGTCATTTTTCAGTGCCTTGATCTGCATTCATTTGTTTCTGAAAATCATCAGCCGCATGGGCATGCTCCCCTTTGTGATCTACCGGCTGATGCTAGGGGTTGGTCTAGTGATCTTCCTGACCTGGTTTGCTGTCTGATGGCAGCGTGAACAAGGCTGTCGGCGATGTACGATCCTTTACTGGATAAGCATCCCGGAGCCGGGCAGCCTTACCCTAGCTCCTATTGGTTTGCTGAGCAGACAAAGCCATTACCACAACACGCTGCGTTAAGCGGGGATATTTCGGCCGATGTGGTGGTGATTGGCGCCGGTTACACCGGCTTAAGTGCAGCTCGTGAGCTGGCCGAGCGCTTTTCACAACAGGTGGTGTTGCTGGAAGCGCATCAACCAGGCTGGGGCTGCAGTGGCCGCAATGCTGGTTTCGTATTAAAAGGCACCGGTCGGTTAGGGCCTTTGCAACTGGCTAGGCGCTTTGGGGTGCAGCAAGCGCAGGCTTGTTATGCTGAATACCAGCACGCTTTTGAGCTGGTGCAGGCACTACAACAACGCGGCCGGATTGCCTGTCAGCCCCAAGCCCCCGGTTATTATAAGTTGGCGCATCATTCACGATTTTTAGCGGGGTTTAGGCAGCAGGTCGAGTTTGCTAATCAACAGCTGGGTGAATCCTTGCAGCTGCTCAGCCAGGCTGAGTTGCAACAGCGGTTAGCCGATCATCAGGCACAAGGGGCCATTTTTGACCCGAACTGTTATGGTTTGAATCCGTTGCAACTGGCTCTGGGCTATGCCGCTATGGCGACAAATGTTGGTGTGACGGTGTATGGTGCTTCCCCGGTTACCAACTGGCGCTCGGAGCAAGGTTACCATCGTCTTATCACGCAGCAGGGCTCGGTACGGGCGAAAAAAGTGTTGATTGCCAGCAATGGCTATACCCCGAAAAACTTTCATCCGTTACTACAGGGGCGCTTGTTACCGGTGCTGAGTAGCGTTATTGTGACCAGGCCGCTGACGCCGAATGAACTGGCCGCCTGTGGTATTCACGGCCAGCCTATTGTGATGGATACCCGAGCCTTAAAATACTATTACCGCTTGTTACCGGATGGTCGCTTATTGTTTGGCGGGCGGGGCGCAATACGTGGTCGTGATGCCGATAAGCCTCGTTATGGCGCCCAGTTGTTGGCTGCGTTAAAACAGAGCTTCCCGATGTTATCGCAGATCACGCTGGATTATCAGTGGAGTGGTTGGGTGGCTGTATCGCTGGATGATTTGCCGCATCTGTACCAGGCACCTATGGATAGCCCCTATGTCGGGGTTAGCTATGCCGCAGGTTATTGTGGCAGTGGTTTGTCGTTTTCTGCCCTTGCGGGTCAACGTTTGGCTGAACTGGCGATGGGGCAGGCCATTCCATCGTTGCCATGTTATCAACAACCGCTGCGTACATTTCCATTGGCGCGCTGGCGCCGAGTTGGTCAGTGGCTGTATTATCAGTGGGGCCGTTGGCAGGATCAGCGTCGTTAATTATTGCCTAAAGGAACTCAAATGAACAAAAGTGTAGTCACCAACCTGTGTGCTGTAATACTTACTATAGCGGGCTGGGCTTTATCGCAACCCTGGCTGTTGACGGTCGGTTTATTTGCTTTATCCGGTGCTTTAACTAACTGGCTGGCCGTGCATATGCTGTTTGAAAAAGTGCCTGGTTTGTATGGCTCAGGGGTGATCCCCGCCCGCTTTGAGAGCTTTAAAGGCAGTTTGCAGCAATTGATGATGACGCAGTTTTTCTCGGCAGAGAATATCGATCGCTTTTTGCACCAACAAGATGACTATGGCAAGCCGATGCGACTGGAGCTTGGGCCGGTGATTGAGCAGGTTGAGTTGGATCCAGCCTTTGATGCCTTGCTCAAGGTCGTGGAAGGGTCATCGTTCGGCTCCATGCTGATGATGGTTGGTGGCAGCAAAGTGCTGCAACCCTTGCGCGAGCCTTTTATTCATGAACTTAAAACGGCACTCACCGAGATTGCCGACTCCGACGAATTCCAACAGCAGATTTTGTTGCAATTGGAGCAACCTGAGCAGATGAACCAGATCCAGCAACACATCGAAACCATCGTCGCTGCACGTATCGATGAGCTGACTCCTGAGCTGGTGAAAAGCATTGTGCAACAGATGATCAAAGAGCATCTTGGTTGGCTGGTGGTCTGGGGTGGTTTCTTTGGCGGCCTGCTGGGTTTGCTGGCTGCCCTGGTTCTGAATGGCCTTTAAACATCACAGCAGGCGTTTAGCCTGCTGTGATGTGTTGGTTTAGCCCGGATGCTGATGCTCAGCCGCAGTTTCTTTATGATGCCCAGGCGCTGCCATCGGTTTGTTCTCGTGGCGCCATAACAGCAACGCAAAGATAAGGCCAGTAACGGCAAGGCCGGTGTAGAACCACATGCCCGGTGCATAGCCCGCCACATTGTCAGCGCTGGCCTGATTCAGATCATTCAGATACCCGATCACCGGCGGCACAATCGACCAGCCAATTTGCTGGCACAAGGTCATGGTGGCGTAGGCCGTGCCGAGGCGACGTGAGTCGACAGTATAAGCTACCGAAGGCCACATAGCAGCGGGTACCAACGAAAACACGCAGCCGAGTAGTAACATCACCAGCAGTAAGGTCAGCGGAATGGCGCTGCCAAATACCATCACAGGTACTCCGGCAGGCAGGTAGGTCACGGCCAGGAAGAGCGGTAACATCATCAGGCAACCAAGCGTCATAAAAAGGCCGCGCCGACCAACTTTGTCAATCAGTAAACCAAAAAGTGGCGTGGCAATAATGGCCGAGACCATCATCATGCTGTTTAAGATACCAGCCGCTTCACGGGCCAGGCCATGCGCTTCTTGAAAGTACATAATCGCGAAGGTACGGAATGGAAAAATAGTGGAGTAAAACACCACACACAGTGCCACGATGTACCAGTAACGCTGACCAAATAAGAACAGTTCTTTAAATTTTAATTGATCAGTTTGCTCAGTGACGCCCAGGTTAAAGCGGCCCTCACAACGCTTTTCCTGCAACCAGTACAGCATGGCCGCTGTAACGGAAATACCAGCAAAAGCGGTAGCCAGCCAAAGCGGATCCTGCCAGTTGCTGTATAACGGGCTGGCGAAGCTGGTGGACCAGTCAGCAGAGGCGGAGCCAAGTCGCGATAGCGATAAATTAATGCCAAAAGCAAAGCTGAGCTCTTTACCCTTGAACCATTTTGCCAACACCGTGGTTGCAGCCACAATCAGCGGTTCTGAACCCAGCCCCAGTAGCAAGCGACCACTGGCCATCACTTCGTAGCGCGGGCTGAGTGCGGTGATCACAGCACCGACTAAGCAGATGCTGGCAAATAACAGCAACGCACGTTTGGTGCCGTAGCGGTCGATAATAATGCCGCCAATCAACAAAGCGGCAATGGCACCAAAATTGTAGACAGAAATCAGAAATCCGGTTTGCTGGTTGCTAAAGCCGAGATCGGTATGCAGTAGATCAAGTATCGGCCCGAGTGAGTCGTAGACATAATAGTTGCCGAACATTGCCAGGCTGACAAACAGCAGTACCAGCCAACGATGCAGCGGAGTCGGCCGGGGTAAGGTGGAAGCGGACATAGTCATGGTTTGTGGTTTCTCATTCTTATATGTATCAGGTGTATGCATCTGGCGATGCTATTATTATGAACTGAAGTGCTCACTCTAGCTGAGGCTGGGCTGTCAGGCAATAACAGACTGTATACAATGAAGAACAAGTTGTTCAGTCAGGTTTTGTTACAAAAGAGGTTTGCGGTGGTTTAGCTGATGGCCTTACCATGTAAAAAATAGTACAAATAAATAGAATGATAACTAACAGGATACATACCGATGAAAAAAGTTAGCTTATTGGCGGTCAGTATAGCGATGGCGCTTGGCCTGGCTGCATGTGACAGCAACACCAGCGGCCCAGGTCAGCAGGAACAGGCAGCGGTGGAAGCCGCAGCGCAGAGTACACTTAGTTCTGGTGTCGATGTGGAAAACTTCGACAGCAGCGTACGACTGCAGGATGATTTTTACCTGGCGATCAATGGCAAGTGGATAGAGAACAACCCTATCCCGGCTGATAAGTCGCGCATTGGCTCCTTTGATATTTTAGCGGATCAGGCGCAACTGGCCGTGAAAACCATTATTGAAGAAGTAGCCGCCAGCGACGATCTGCAGCCAGGCTCTGATCCCGATAAATTAGCCAGCTTTTACAACAGCTTTATGGATATTGAGCGGATCAACCTGCTTGGCTTAACGCCAATTAATGAACAGTTGCAACGTATTGAGCAACTAGAAAGCAAGGCTGAACTGGGGCATACCGTAGCTGAATTGCAGCGCGATGGAGTGGCTGGTGTTTTTGGCTGGTATGTCAATAATGACGCCAGGGAATCCACCCAATACGCTGTGTATTTATTTCAAGGCGGCTTAGGCTTGCCTGATCGCGATTATTACTTTAACGAGGATGAAGACTCTTTACAGATCAAAGCGGCTTATCAGGACTACATTGCTGATATGCTGGCTTTAGCCGGCCACGCTGATGCCTCGGCAGCCGCCGAGCAGATCCTGGCGCTGGAGCATGCACTGGCTGAGCATCACTGGACTCGCTTAGAAAGTCGTAACGCGGATAAAACCTATAATAAGCTGTCAGCCGCTGAAGTGTCCGAACTGATGGGCAGTTTTGCTTGGGCGGATTACGCTGGCGTGATGGGGCTGCCCGCTGAGCAGGATATCATTGTTGCTCAGCCATCATTCTTTGCCGGTTTATCTGAGGTGATCGAGGCGACTGAGCTGAGTACGCTGCAAGCCTATTTAACCTATCGCACGGTGCATAGTTTTGCGCCTCAGCTGAGCCAGAACTTTGTTGATCGCCGCTTTGCATTTTACAGCCAAACTCTACGGGGAGTGGAAGAACAACAGCCTCGCTGGAAACGAGCGGTGGATACCACCAATGCTGTGTTGGGTGAACTGGTGGGTAAGCTCTATGTTGAGCGTCACTTCAACGAAGCGGCCAAAGAACGAATGGAAGCGATGGTGGATAACCTGATTAAAGCCTACGGCGAATCGATCAAAGAATTACCATGGATGTCCGACGACACCAAAGTAGCTGCTCTGGAAAAATTAAGTACCTTCACCACCAAAATTGGCTATCCGGACAAGTGGAAGGATTACTCCGATCTTGAGATTAATGCCGATGATTTAATTGGCAACAGCATTCGAGCAAGCCGCCGGGCTTATCAGGAGATGGTTGATAAGCTAGGTGGTCCCATTCAACAGCATGAGTGGTTTATGACGCCGCAAACGGTGAATGCTTATTACAATCCGGTGATGAATGAAATCGTGTTTCCAGCCGCTATTTTGCAACCACCTTTCTTTGATATGGAAGCCGATGATGCGGTGAATTACGGTGGTATTGGCGCCGTGATAGGCCATGAAATAGGCCATGGTTTTGACGATCAGGGCGCCAAATACGATGGCGATGGCAATCTGCGTGATTGGTGGACTGCTGAGGATTTAGAGCGCTTTCAGCAACTGGGAGCCCGGTTAAGTGCCCAGTACAGCCAGTTTGAGCCTTTCCCCGGCGTTTTTGTCGATGGTGATGTGGCGCTGGGCGAAAATATTGGAGACTTAGGCGGCATGACCGTTGCGTTGCGTGCTTACCAAATGTCATTGGACGGCGAGGAAGCTCCGGTACTGGATGGCTTCACTGGCTTGCAGCGCTTCTTTATTGGCTGGGCGCAGATCTGGCGCTCGAACTTCCGGGAAGAAGCACTGCGCCGTCAAATCAGCACGGGCCCTCACTCGCCGCCACATTATCGCGTGATTGGTGTATTGCCAAATATACCAGAGTTTTATCAAGCGTTTGATGTGCAACCTGGCGACGAGATGTATCTGCCAGAAGAGGAACGCGTCAAGATCTGGTAATCATTTTCTGTTATACTCAGCTTGCTTGTGCGACACCATGTCTGGTGTCGCACTTTTGCACCTAATTATACCCGTTGGTTTTCAACCAGACATTTACATGGGTAGATACCCTGTGGGTTTCGAAATGCAACGAACCAACACCTGTGCAGGTTGAAAGCCAATGGGTAGAGAACCCTGTTTTCATTCAGCCTACTTATACCGACTATAAGCGGATGAAGGGCAGGCCGGATGTTAATCTGGCGCTGAATTTCTTATAATTCATGCGGGTTCATTTCCAGAGTCGACTCGGTGCAGCTGTGTCCAGCAGGACAACCGGCCAGACCGATAGCAATCAACGACCAAGAGGACATTACTGTGCTACAAGAATATCGCGAACACGTCGCCGAACGCGCGGCTGAAGGCATTCCGCCAAAGCCGCTGAATGCAGAGCAAGTTGCCGGCCTGATAGAACTACTGAAAAATCCACCTCAGGGTGAAGAAGCCTTTTTGGTCGACCTGTTGGAAAATCGTATTCCACCTGGTGTTGATGAAGCGGCCTACGTTAAGGCTGGCTTTCTCGCTGCTGTGGCAAAAAGTGAAGCGCAATCGCCCCTGATTTCTGCCGAGCGTGCCACCGAGCTGCTGGGTACCATGATGGGTGGTTACAACATTGAGCCATTAATCGAGTTGCTCGACCACGATACGTTAGCTCCTTTGGCGGTTAAAGCTTTATCGCATACCCTGCTGATTTTCGATGCTTTCCATGATGTCACTGAAAAAGCAGATGCTGGCAACGAAAACGCCAAAAAAGTGGTGCAATCCTGGGCCGATGCCGAGTGGTTTGAAGCCAAGCCGAAAGTGGCTGAAAAAATTACCGTGACGGTGTTTAAAGTCACTGGCGAAACCAATACCGATGATTTATCGCCAGCACCAGATGCCTGGTCTCGGCCAGATATCCCACTGCACGCCTTAGCGATGCTGAAAAACAGCCGCGAAGGCATTGAGCCAGAAGAAGCTGGCGTACGTGGCCCGCTGAAGCAGCTGGAAACCTTAAAAGAAAAAGGCTTCCCGCTGGCCTATGTTGGTGATGTCGTAGGGACTGGTTCTTCACGTAAATCCGCCACCAACTCCGTGCTGTGGTTCATGGGCGACGACATTCCTTATGTACCGAATAAACGTGCTGGCGGCTTTGTGCTGGGCAGCAAAATTGCGCCGATCTTCTTCAACACCATGGAAGACTCTGGTGCCCTGCCGATTGAAGTGGATGTTAATGAATTAAACATGGGCGATGTCATCGATATCTACCCGTATGAAGGCAAAGTCTGCAACCATGAGACTGGTGAAGTGCTGGCTGAATTCAAGCTGGCGACTGAAGTATTGTTGGATGAAGTGCAGGCTGGCGGCCGTATCCCTCTGATCATTGGTCGTGGTTTAACCGATCGTGCGCGTGAATTCTTAGGGGAAGGCCCATCGGATAAATTCCGTCGCCCATTACCAAAAGACGATAGCGGCAAAGGCTTCACTCTGGCGCAAAAAATGGTTGGTAAAGCCTGCGGTGTGGCTGGCATTCGCCCGGGAACTTACTGTGAGCCCAAGATGACCACCGTCGGTTCGCAAGATACCACCGGCCCAATGACCCGTGATGAACTGAAAGACTTGGCTTGTTTGGGCTTCTCAGCTGATTTAGTGATGCAGTCGTTCTGTCATACCGCGGCGTACCCTAAGCCGGTGGATGTCGATACGCATCACACCTTGCCTGACTTTATTATGAACCGTGCTGGTGTGGCATTGCGTCCGGGCGATGGCATTATCCATTCCTGGTTAAACCGCATGTTGTTACCAGATACCGTGGGTACTGGTGGCGATTCTCACACCCGCTTCCCGATGGGTATTTCGTTCCCGGCAGGCTCTGGTTTGGTGGCGTTTGCTGCAGCCACTGGTGTAATGCCATTGGATATGCCAGAGTCGGTGCTGGTGCGCTTTAAAGGCGAAATGAAGCCTGGTATCACGTTACGTGATTTGGTGCATGCCATTCCGTATTATGCCATCAAGCAAGGTTTGTTGACGGTTGAGAAAAAAGGCAAGAAAAACATCTTCTCGGGTCGTATTCTGGAAATTGAAGGCTTACCAAACTTGACGGTTGAACAGGCGTTTGAGTTATCTGACGCCTCAGCAGAGCGTTCGGCTGGTGGTTGTACTATCAAGCTGTCGGAAGCGTCGATCGCCGAGTATCTGGAGTCGAATATCGTCATGCTGAAGTGGATGATCTCCGAAGGTTACGGCGACCGCCGTACCATCGAGCGTCGTATCCAGGCCATGCAAGACTGGTTGGCCAAGCCTGAGTTGATGGAAGCCGACGCCGATGCTGAGTACACCGAAGTGATCGAAATTGATCTGGCTGAAATCAATGAGCCGATTTTGTGTGCACCAAACGACCCAGACGATGCACGTCTATTGTCAGAAGTGGCCGGTGATAAAATTGATGAAGTGTTCATCGGTTCCTGCATGACCAACATCGGTCACTTCCGTGCTGCCGGTAAGTTACTGGATAAGTACAAAGGCCAGTTGCCAACCCGTTTGTGGATCGCACCACCGACCAAGATGGATCAAGCTCAGCTGACTGACGAAGGCTACTACAGCATCTTCGGTAAAGTCGGTGCCCGCACCGAAATGCCAGGTTGTTCATTGTGCATGGGTAACCAAGCACGAGTGGCAGAAAACTCCACCGTGGTCTCTACCTCGACGCGGAACTTCCCGAACCGCTTAGGTCAGGGTGCTAATGTCTATCTGGCATCGGCCGAACTGGCTGCGGTTAGCTCGATCATCGGTCGTCTGCCAACAGTGCAGGAGTATCTGGATTACGCCAAGCAAATTGATGCCACGGCAGCCGATACTTATCGCTACCTGAATTTCCACAAGATGTCGCAGTACACCAAA
Organism: Alkalimonas sp.; assembly: GCA_022565655.1. Classification (GTDB taxonomy): domain Bacteria; phylum Pseudomonadota; class Gammaproteobacteria; order Enterobacterales; family Alteromonadaceae; genus Alkalimonas. The sequence continues at coordinate 988 of JAIUMG010000034.1, read as the reverse complement.
AAAGCCGACAATGTGATTATTCAGCAAGCGGTGTAAGTTACACCACTGCAAAATGTAAAAAGACCTGCCTCGGCAGGTCTTTTTGTATGCTTAATAGTGAAACCGACATTGAGCTATGATCAGGTAACCATCTGAATAGGTGTAAACCAAACGGTGTTCGCGGTCTATCCTGCGTGAATAAAAACCTTGCTATTTAAGTTCAACCATTCATAAACACGTCTTGATATTTGCGCTCAATTTCCTTTACTTCATCGTCAGTGAGCGCAGGAAACTCTTTAGCTTTCGCTCTTTTGGACAAGGTACCACTACCTTGCCTTAAAAAATTCAACAGCAAGCTTAAGCTCTTCTGAGGCATATCGAATCTATTATTGATGTAACCCCATACTTCATCATACCTTTCAAGATATAGTACTTCTTCAGGAAGTACTTTTTCTACCGTATCTTTTATACACTCAAATAAAAACTCTACCTGGCGAGTCATGTCTCCATATCGATATAAGTCAATGGTTTCGTTAGTGACCTGCACATTGCTATCTTCAGTAGGCAGCCATTCGATAAATTTTAGACGCGGCTTTGTAAACTGCTCTAACACCGTTTTATATTCTTCTATTCTTTCTAAAATAACTGCCGAGACAGGAAACACCACGCCTTTAGGCGTGAAGCCACTTTCGGCCAATACGTGATGGATTAAGTAGCGATGAATTCGGCCATTGCCATCTTCCAGCGGGTGAATAAATACAAATGAAAAAGCCAGTATTGCCGCAGCTAACACTGGGTGGAACCCTGATGTTTTCATTAAATTATATGCGTTTAGATAAGCATCTAATAGCGCATCCAAATCCTCTGGCTTTGCTGATATATGCTCTGGTAGTGGTACATTTGTTACCCGATCATGCTCACCCACAAAGCCACCAACGCCACGAATTCCCGGCACAATAAATCGACTGTCGGGTATGACAATTGCTTGCAAACGTTCTATCTCTTCTAC
>JAIUMG010000033.1 GCA_022565655.1 Alkalimonas sp. | reverse complement strand
GCCAAGGGCCTGATGGTGTGATTGAATGCACAGTAAAAACACGTTATCGCCAACATGATATTCCCTGCAGGATCACCCCGAAAGCGAATGGTGAGTTGCAGGTGGATTTTGCATCTCCACAAAAAGCAGTCACTCCGGGGCAATCTGCAGTTTTTTATCTGAACGAGCAGTGCCTGGGTGGCGGTATTATCGATAAGGCATTGAATTAATCTATTATGCAACCAAGTATAACGACGCAAACAATGGCGCTGGCAGCAATGTGCCAAGCACTGACACTGGTTAAAGCGGTCGCCAAAACGACCGATGTCGATCAGCATGAACTCGAAACGATGCTTCGCAGTGTCGCTATTCTGGACGCTGAGACCCCTGAAGACATCTATGGCGGCTCTTTAGCGGCCCTGCACACCGGTTATAAGGTGCTGCTGCAACAGTTGGGCGATAACCCGAACAAAGATGTTGAAGTCACCCGCTATGCAGTGGCCGTATTGGCGTTGGAAAAACGACTGAGTAAAAGCGGTTCAAACATGGCTGCTTTGGGTAAACGACTTGAGCAACTGGCTCGTCAGTTGGAACATTTTGCCATCGGCGATGACACCATGTTAGCCAGCCTGGCCGATATTTATATCGAGTGCATCAGCACCCTGGGGACTCGTATTCAAGTGGCCGGCCAACCGGAGCTACTTAAGCAAACCCATGTACAGCATAAAGTACGAGCTTTGTTGCTAGCGGCCGTTCGGGCTGCCGTGTTATGGCGTCAGGCAGGAGGGAGCCGTTTGCACTTGTTATTCAAGCGCAAGCATCTGGTGCATGAAGCCAAGCAGGTCCTGAACCAATTGCCAGATACAGATGATTAAGATCCTAAACCACTTTTTTGTTTTTTTCGCGTTTACCTGAGGAGCCAACATGGAACTGAACGCACTGACCGCTTTATCACCGGTTGATGGCCGCTATGGCAGCAAAACCACAGAACTTCGTCCTTTTTTCAGCGAGTTTGGCTTAATCAAGTATCGAGTGACCGTCGAAGTTCGCTGGCTGCAGCAAATGGCAGCTATTGCTGGCATCGCTGAAGTGCCTGCTCTTAGTGAAACTGCCAATCAAGTGTTAAATGAGATTGTCGATAACTTTAGCCTGAGTGATGCCGAGCGGGTCAAGGAGATTGAGCGCACCACCAATCACGATGTCAAAGCGGTTGAATACCTGTTAAAAGAAAAAGTAGCGCAAAATGCCGAGCTGAATGCGGTAACAGAGTTTATTCACTTTGCCTGCACCTCTGAAGATATTAACAACCTGTCGCATGGGTTGATGCTGCAAGAAGCCCGCCTGCAGGTGATTTTGCCATACTGCGACCAGTTACTCGATGCCATTAAGCAACTGGCTATTCAATACAAAACGGTGCCCATGATGGCACGCACTCACGGCCAGCCAGCCTCTCCTACCACCATGGGTAAAGAGATGGCCAACGTGTATATGCGTTTAAAGCGGCAACGCGATCAAATTGCCAAGGTAGATATTCTGGGCAAGTTTAACGGTGCCGTTGGCAATTACAATGCGCACTTATCGGCTTACCCAGATTTAAACTGGCATCAGATTTCGGAGCAATTTGTCACCAGCCTTGGCTTGAGCTGGAACCCCTATACCACTCAGATTGAGCCACATGATTACATCGCTGAACTGTTTGATGCTATAGCCCGCTTTAATACCATCTTGATCGACTTTGATCGTGACATCTGGGGTTACATTGCTTTAGGTCACTTTAAACAAAAAACCGTGGCAGGTGAAATTGGCTCCTCGACCATGCCACACAAAGTCAATCCAATTGACTTTGAAAATTCCGAGGGCAACCTGGGTATCGCCAATGCAATTTTTGACCACCTGGCTGCGAAGTTGCCGGTATCGCGCTGGCAGCGTGATCTAACCGATTCAACCGTACTGCGTAATCTTGGCATGGGTGTCGGCTATACCTTAATTGCCTATCAGGCTAGTTTAAAAGGGATTAGCAAACTGGAAGTCAACGAAGCCAGCTTACTGGCTGAACTAGACGCCAACTGGGAGCTGCTGGCCGAGCCAGTGCAAACGGTGATGCGTAAATTCGGTATTGAAAAGCCGTATGAAAAGCTGAAAGAGCTCACCCGCGGTAAACGCATTACCCCAGCTGACTTGCATGCTTTTATTGAAGGTCTGGACATGCCTGAGGAAGGCAAGGCCATGATGAAGCAATTCACACCAGCGGGTTATATTGGTGATGCCATCGCCCTGGTCGATCAACTGCCTTGACCACAAAAGGAGCCAAGATGTATACGCTGGAACTGAACGAGCTGAGTATCGAACAATTCCTCGCTGAATACTGGCAAAAAAAACCGCTCTGTATCCGGGGCGGTTTTCCTAATTTCAGCGATCCACTTACCGCCGATGAGCTGGCCGGTTTAGCACTGGAAGAAAATGTCGATGCACGGCTGATCAAAAAAGAAGGCACGAACTGGCAACTCAATGAGGGGCCTTTTGACGACTTTAATCAATACGGTGAGCAAGACTGGACTTTACTGGTGCAGGCTGTAGACCATTGGCACCCGGATGCGGCTCAATTATTGGAAGCCTTCCGTTTTATTCCCAATTGGCGTATCGACGATTTGATGGTCAGCTTTTCCACTCCTGGTGGCGGCGTAGGTGCTCATCTGGATCAGTACGATGTGTTCATTATTCAGGGCCAGGGCAAACGTCGTTGGCGTGTCGGCATGCCAGATGCTAACCTCGAGCAGTTCTGCCCGCACCCTCGCTTGTTGCAAGTCAGTGACTTTGAAGCCTGCATCGATGTCGTGATGGAGCCAGGTGATATTCTGTACATTCCACCAGGCTGTCCACACGATGGCGTATCGCTTGAACCTAGCCTGAATTACTCCGTTGGTTTTCGTGCTCCGGCGCAGAAAGATCTCATCGGTGGCCTGGCTGACTACATGTTGGATTTTCAGCTGGAAGGAACACGCTATACCGATCCCAACCGTACCATCAACTCATCATCAGGCCGGATAGAGCAACAAGATATCGCGAGTATCCGTCAATTGATGCAACAACTACTGGATGATGAGCAACTGATTGGTGAGTGGTTCGGCAGTTATATCACGCAACCGAAACACGAACTGGATCAACAAGAGCCAGATCCTCACTACCAGCCTGATGAAATTGCTGAATATCTGGAAGAAGGCTCGGTTCTGGCCCGTTTGGGCGGCTTACGCTGCAGTTACTACCAAACCAGCCCGGATAGCGATCTGCAGCTATTTATTCATGGTGATCGCTTTCCACTGCCGCCAGAAGAAACTGAAACAGCCCAGCTACTCACCGACTATCCACGCTTATCAATGGAGCAAGCCAGGCACTTTCTGCATAAGCCAGAACGGTTGTATTTTATTAGTCAGCTGATCAATCAGGGCTATTGGTACTTCGAGGAGTAAACTTGTATAGAGTGTGGCGAAAACTACACTCTGTAAGCTTCACTTTACGCAGAAGTTTGATCTGGTTGAGCTTGCCAGATTTCATCCTGTTCAAACAAATCATACAAGCCATGGGCACGAGAAATCAGTAAGTTGGCAAAGTCTTGTTGAGTTTTATCTGCACTGCCAGAGTCAATAATTTGCTGTGCTTTTAGCTGCCAATTCAAAGAAAATGCCCGAATCGCCTCTTTCGCACTTGCTGCTGCACTGACAGCCAGATGGTCTGTGGGTAGATCACCGCTCAACACCCAGTATTCTTTGCGATCCTGACTTTTTATTTTCCACACCGCAATCAACGGTGCCAGATAACGTGATTCCTGAACGACAACCTGGTCGGGTAAAATGCCTTTACTGGCTAAATACTCGTTGGCTTTACGAAATTGGGTTTGAACCCATTGACTACGCTCTTGATCGGTTAATTGTTCACTCATACGACTTTTCTTCTACTCATATATAATCCAACCGACACTCTAAGCCAGCACGTCACGACAATCAAGTGGCTATCGACAAGTAAGCTATTGTCGACAATCAATCTGGACTGACCAGATGTTATTTTAGTAAAAAAATGGCGTAACCCAGTCTGAAATGATACATTCCGCACCGCAAATTTTAGTCTGTTATCGTTTTGATGCTCAGTCAATTTATCTACAGATAGCTCATTTTTATGCAAGCGGAGAATAAACGTGGCCGTATTCAATCACACAGAATTTGATCAACACGAGCAAGTGGTATTTTGCAGTGATAAAGCAACAGGTTTAAAGGCAATTATTGCCGTGCACAGCACAGCGTTAGGGCCAGCTGTTGGTGGTTGTCGCTTGTGGGACTATGCCAGCGATGACGACGCCATTCAGGACGTGTTGCGTTTATCTAAAGGGATGACCTATAAAAACGCACTGGCGGGTTTACCTCTTGGTGGTGGCAAGTCAGTGATTATTGGCGATGCCAAACAGATTAAGTCAGAAGCTTTATTCCGTGCTTTTGGTCGCTTTATTCATCGCTTAGGCGGTAGCTACTACAGTGCTGAAGATGTCAATATCACCACCGGTGATATTATGATGGCTAACAAAGAAACCCCCTATGTAGCCGGTCTGGATGGCAAGAGCGGTAACCCCGCTCCGTTCACGGCTTTGGGTACCTACCAGGGGATCCGCGCTGCGGCTAAACATAAGTTAGGTGTCGACTCACTGAAAGATATCAAAGTTTCCATTCAGGGTCTTGGCAGTGTTGGCTTTTTTCTATGCGAGCATTTGCATAAGGAAGGCGCAAAGCTGTTTGTTACTGACATCAATCAAGAGTCGATCCAACGTGCGGTTGAGCAATTTGGTGCCACCGCCGTTGGGCTGGATGAAATCTACGCCCAGGATGTAGATATTTATGCACCTTGCGCTTTAGGCGCAACCATCAATGACGATACAATTTCACAGCTCAATGCTAAAGTGGTTGCTGGTTGTGCTAACAATCAACTGAAAAAAAACCGTCATGGCGATATGCTGCGTGAACGAGGCATTTTGTATGCACCGGATTATGTGATTAATGCCGGCGGTATTATCAATGTCTCGATGGAAATGCGCCCTGAGGGCTACAATGCTGACGACTCAACCGCCAAGGTCAACGAGATTTACCATACCCTGTTGAATATCTTTCAACGAGCCGATGAAGAACAAAAATCGACGCATCTGGTCGCGGATATTATGGCGCAGGAAATTATTGCCAAAGGCCGATAAGTTACTGCTTCAGAAATAAAAAAGGACCTCACGGTCCTTTTTTATTTCTCATTCTGCTTAAAGCTCACCAGGCTTAAAACTATCAACACTAATGGCTTCAAACCGCAGTTTGTTCATATGCAGCAGTTGCTCGGCCTGCTCTGCCGTCACGATCCCTGCAGCCTCAGCTTCGCTGATGGCTTGTTCCATCGGAACTTTACGATTAATTTTGCCATCACGCTGCGCCAACAGAATACTTTTCAACAGAGGCTGCGCCTGATACATCTCGACAAAAGCCTGCTCCATCAGACCAGTCGGGTCATCTTCCCCTGCACCGATATAACACAAGTGCGTTAACCGATCGCGGATCACGCCTGGCTTCGACAGTGCGTCACAGATCGCCATGGTGATATCGTCTGCCGGCATTTTGTAGCGAATACCGAAAGGAAACACTAAGCGCTTCATGACAACCGCGACCGCACGTTGCGGAAAGTTGGCAAAAAAACCATCAAATGCACGGCCAATTTCGGCCAGCGAGCGCTGCAGGTTGTAGTGTACAAAAGGCAAGTCAGCTTGCTGGCGTCCATTATCTTCATAAAACTTCAGCACCGCTGACGCCATGTACAAATGGCTGAGTACATCGCCTAAACGCGCTGATAGCATCTCTTTGCGCTTCAAATCTCCGCCCAGCATCAACATTGACACATCTGCGGTGAGTGCTAATGCCCGACTCATACGACTCAGTTGCTTGTAATAGCGGGCAGTCTCACCTGCCATCGGGCTGCGGTTAAACGCGGCACCCGTCAGCCCCTGCCACAGACAGCTGAAGGTATTGCCCAAGGCAAAGCCGACGTGCTTAAGCAATAAGCCATCAAATTGCTGCAGGCCTTCCTCAGCGTCCGGGTTCGCTGCAGCTTGCAGCTCAGCCAGTACGTAAGGATGACAACGTGTTGCCCCTTGGCCAAAGATCATCAGGTTTCGAGTCAGAATATTGGCGCCTTCTACCGTAATAGAAATCGGTACTCCCATGTAACCATGTGCCAGATAGTTCTTTGGCCCCAACTGAATGGCTCGACCGGCATGAATATCGAACGCATCATTTAAAATGGTACGCGACATTTCTGTCATGTGATATTTGGCTATGGCAGTGACCACACCAGGGCTTAACTTCAGATCGATGGCACCGGCCGTCATCACCCGCATGGCTTCTAAGCCATAAGTTAACCCACCAATACGACCAAAGGATTCCTGCACGCCTTCGAACTTACCGATGGATAGACCAAACTGCTGCCGAACATAGCTGTAGGCGCCGGTCATACGGCTGGCTAAGTGACCTGTAGCCGTAGCCAAGGCTGGCAGAGAAATACCACGGCCTGCCGATAAACACTCAACCAACATACGCCAGCCGCGGCCTGCATAATCTGGCCCGCCAATGATCCAATCCAGTGGAATAAACACATCTTTGCCGTAGGTCGTGCCATTCATAAATGCCATGCCCATCGGGAAATGACGATCACCAATCTCAACCCCAGGGTGGGATGTTGGGATCAGCGCACAGGTAATGCCAATATCTTTCTTTTCGCCGATTAAGCCCTCAGGATCGTGCAATTTAAACGCCAAACCAAGCACAGTGGCTACCGGAGATAAAGTGATGTAACGCTTATCCCAGTTTAGCTTGATGCCAAGTACCTCTTGCCCTTCAAACTCACCACGGCAGACCACGCCATGATCAGGAATACCACCGGCATCCGAGCCTGCTTCCGGGCCTGTTAAAGCAAAGCAAGGTACATCACGACCATCCGCTAAACGTGGTAACCAGTGATCTTTTTGCTGCTCAGTCCCATAGTGCATAAGCAGTTCACCCGGACCGAGTGAATTAGGTACCATTACCGTCACCGCAGCCGTTAAACTACGACTGGCAATTTTGGAAACAATGGTTGAATTAGCAATGGCCGAAAAACCACGCCCGCCATAACTTTTTGGAATGATCATGGCGAAGAAGCCTTCTTGCTTTAGGTAGCTCCAGACCTCTTCTGGCAAATCACGTTTATTCTGAACAATATCGTAATCGTCCAGCATGGCCAGCACCGTTTCTACTTGCTGCTCCATGAAAGCTTGCTCATCATCATTCAGCTTTGGTTGTGGGTACTGATGTAGTTTTTGCCAGTCAGGTTTTCCCTTAAATAACTCGCCATCCCACCAAACATCCCCTGCTTCCATCGCCTGCTGCTCCGTGTCTGATAAGGGCGGCAGGATCTTTTTAAATACACTGAATACCGGAGCAGAAATAAGGCTGCGCCGGATTGGTGTTACACCAACCACTACCGCAACCACAATAATAAGTATCAATAACACAGTCATGATTTGTCCTTAACTTGAAGCGTCTGTAATAGTATCCAGTTGCTCTGGTTGAATTGTTATCGCTGAAATACCAGCAGCTAAATAAGGTAATAAACGTCGGATGACACCTTCTATATCGGGTTGCTCATCAAAATCAGCTTCCGCAATATCAAACAGTGCCTCACTTGAAGCCATGGTGAACACAATGGTGCCTAGTGAGAAGTGCAAGCGCCAGAAAATTTCTGCAGCATCCAGTCGTGGGCACGATTGTTGTACCAGTAAAACAAACTTATTCAGCACAGAACCATAATGCTGGCTGATAAATCGTCGTAAATGTCCTTGTGTATCAGTATAGCCGCGCCCCAGTAATTGCAAAAACAAAGTGGTACCCTGTGGCTTCACTTCATTCAGTTCCAGCAAAGGCCGAACAAACACGGCCAGCACGTCCATTAATTGATTGGCACGTTGCCGAGCCAGTAACCGCTCAAATTCCTCATTTAAACGAGGCATCACAACTTGCAAATAACGCTGTAACACAGCTTGGATCAGTTCTTTCTTTGAACCAAAGTGGTAATTCACTGCGGCAAGGTTTACTTCAGCCCGGCTGGTGATCTGTCGAAGTGACGTATCATTAAAGCCAGTTTCGGCAAATAAGCTTTCAGCCGCATCCATGATTTTTTGTTGAGTCTGTTGACGGCTCACGCTACAACCTCCAGTTTCAAACGTACGTTTGAAATGTACGTTTGAAAACTCATACTGTCAAGTTGCATGATCTATCTAAGCTTGATTTTCATGCACAGATGAAACAAAAATATCTTGACAGCAATTAACATTTGAGCGAGCTTATACGTCAAGACTATTTTATCAACAACAGGAGACTATAATGCAAACAGCTATCGCTGCTCCCACTGCATGTTATGTATCTCCTTTTGTGTCTCCCTTTTACCTATCTGAATGGTTCAATAATTAGCCATACCGCTGTGTCAAACAGTGGTGGTTAGTACTGACCGACTCTTACGAAGTAATCCTAGTTCTCGTCGCGATCTCGACTTAGCCATCTGAATTTTGCTCAGGCTTAATCGCTTGTCATGCTGTTTGATGCAGCCTCAATTTTTTTACGACTAGATTGCCTTACAAGGCAACGCATAATGCAAAAATGAGGAAGAAGCATGAATACTATCCAATCTGGATTGAATAAAGTTACCATCGCCACTTTAGGTGCCCTACTCGGAGCCAACAGTGCGATAGCCAATGACAATGCGACAGAAGAAGCGGCCAATAAAGTTGAGCGCATTGCAATTACCGGATCTCGTCTGAAAGGCGTCGATATGGAAGGCGCCAACCCGGTACAGGTAATCAGCCGGGAAGATTTATCGAACCGTGGCTATGACAGCGTCAGTTCATTTTTACGTGACCTGCCACAAGCTGCCAGCGCCGGTACTTTTAGTGAGAATGGCGCGACAGCAACAGCGTCAGGAGCACCTGCAGGTTCTTCGGGTGTAAGTTTGCGTGGCCTTGGCAGTAGCTCTACCTTGGTGCTGGTCAATGGCCGCCGGGTTGCCGTCGACTCCTTCGCCAATGGTGCCGATTCTTTTGTTAACGTCAATACCATCCCCATGTCTGCTATTGAGCGCGTTGAAGTGCTGACCGATGGTGCATCTTCAGTATATGGCTCCGATGCTATTGCTGGTGTTATTAATTTCATTTTACGCGATGATTTTGAAGGCCATGAAATTTCGGCCATGTATGGCAATGATACCAAGAGCAGCAATTTCTCCCGCTATAACCTGACTTATGTCGGTGGCTTTAACACAGCCAACAGCAACACCACTGTAGTGGTTGATTATTTAGACCGTAATGCGCTGTTTAATGCCGATCGCCCTATCGATGTCACCTTTGCACTTCGTACCTCACTGGGTATCGACGGTGAAAACTTTCCAGAGACCTGGTGTGGCGACAACACAGTTCGAGGTGGCACCGAGTGTAGCTACAACTACGTGATGGAACGGGCCATTCAGCCAGAGTCTGAAAACCTGGGCGTAACGCTTAGCCATTTACAGCAGTTAGATAATAATATGGAACTGTTTGCCGAAGGCATGTATCAACGCAATAAAGGTTCCGCTTACGATTCAGCAACCGCCTATACCGTTGATGTGGCCGGCGACTCCGGTCTGGTTCCGGGCTATGTGCAAGACTTAAATGCTTCCGGCGGCAATATTATTGTTCGTACTCGTTTTCCTGAGCGCCGTCAGCAAGCCTACGATACCGAATCCTATCGCCTGCTGGCGGGATTACGTGGTGAGGCCGGTGAGTGGTTCTGGGAAGCTGCCGCCACCTATGGTCGCACTGAAAATGAAGTACGCCATATTCGCGGCTACTTCACGCGGGATGCTGTCCTGGCAGGTGTTGCCAATGAAAGCTTTAACCCTTTTAACTTAGGTCGGGATAACAGCGAAACCACTTTGGCTGCACTGCGTAACGAAGCACCTCGCCGCGGTGAATCAGAAACCTACAGTGTCGACTTCAATATTTCGGGTGACCTGTTTGAATTGCCGGCAGGTTTTGTCAGCTCCGTCTTCGGTGGTGAGTTCCGCTCTGAAGACATCAAAGATACCCCAGCACCTATTGCTGCAGCAGATGGAGTCTATGGCCTTGGTGCTCGTGATGCCGCTGCCGACCGGACTCAATATGCCGTGTACGGTGAGTTTAATCTGCCTATCACTGATGATTTAGATGCAGTTGCCGCCGTTCGATACGATCATTACAGCGACTTTGGTGGCGATGTAAACCCAAAACTATCGCTACGCTGGCGTGCCACCGATGATTTAATTGTCCGTGCATCCTGGAGTACAGGTTTTCGTGCGCCATCCTTATCTCAGTTAGGTGCAGGCCGAGCCCTGGCCACCGGCTACATCAACTGTGGGCCTGGCGAAGAGTTTGATGGTTTGTGTGGTAACTTTGATGATGAAGTTAGCTTTGATCAAGAGACCCGTGGTAATCCCGACTTGAATGCAGAAAGTTCGGAAGCAGTTAACATCGGTTTCTCCTGGAACCTGACCGAAAACCTTCAATTGACTGCCGATTACTGGAACTACGAGCATAAAGACATTGTTGATGTGGATGCCAATACCACATTACGCAACTGTCTGAGTGGCTCAGCACCGACGGTAGGTAGTGAAGCTGAACTGCCAGGCTTTGGTTGTGTAGTCAGTGCTGATGGGGATCTTGTCTTCCTGCGTACCGGCTTCTTTAACGTCGGTAAACAAAAGACCGATGGTGTCGATGTAAAACTAAACTATCGTTTGCAAACCAACGATTATGGTCAGTTTAACTTCTTTGCCAACGCCACCAGAACCTTAAGCTACACACGCCAAATCACACCAGATAGCGCACCGCAAGATCTGTTGGGTCGTTTAAGCGGAGCCAGTGAAATTGCCCGCCCTGAGTTCGTTGCAGACTTTGGCACCGACTGGAGCTACCAGAACTGGAATGCAGGCTTAACCGCTAACTACGTCGGTAGCTTGGGTGATGGTGATTTCCAATGGGGTGGCAACGATACCGTGAAAGCCTGGTTGGTATTTAATGCCAACGTCGGCTATGACTTTGGTGACCATGGCCGGGTGCAACTGGCTGTGCGCAACCTGACCGATAAGAACCCTCCTTACGCTTCTTCCCCAACCGATGGCTATGCCAGTGCCATTCACGATTGGTTGGGAGCAACCTATACCTTGCGGTATACCTACAACTTCTAACGAAGTTGGTTTTTCCTGGTGACTTTTGGGGCTCTTTGAGCCCCTTTTTTATTCGTTTAGTCCATCGGCAACATTGCCTGAGCCAGCACCGACTGTAAGCGCTCCTTGTAGTCGATAAAGTTTGCTTGCTCAGCTTCTGTCATCTCATTCTTTTCGAGCAAAGAAACCGTGCGTAATGTCAGCTCTTTTTGCGTAGCGGATAGCCCTCCTTCTTCGTGCATCAGCGCCAGTACTTTAAGCACACTGATAGCCACCCGGTTATTTTTAGGTGTCAGTTCCATCGCTTGCTCTAAAGCCGATAACGATGCTCCGTACTTTTTCTTTTTAAAAAACTCAATCGCCATCGCTTGCAACTGCTTTGGGGTAAAGTGAACCCGCTCCTGCTCATCACACTCCTGTTCAACGTATTTTTTCACCACGAGACCAGCCAGATTATCCGACGAAATTTGTTTTTTAACGGAGTCCATAATCAGTGAGGCTTCCTCCAGCCGCCCTAGTTCATGAAAAATTTTGGCTTTATCCAAATTATCATCCAGAGAAACAATCGGCCGCACAGACACATGCAAGTCAATCAGGTTTTCAGCTTTTTTCCGCTCATCATTGGCGACCAATAATCGGGCTTTGGCGATAATAATTTGCTCTTTAAATAAAGCCGCATCCTTGTAATCTTTTTCCAGTGCCTGGATTTGCTTATCGGTTTGCTGCAGAATTTTAGCTGAGCGCTCATTATTCAGCGTTTGAGCCAAATCCAAGCCGGCGCGGATCACATTCAGTGCCAATACCGGAGAATCATGCAGGGAGTTCTTCGCGTGCTTAGCCATCGCCTGAGTAGCCAGATACTGCCCTTCAAAGTCATGGGTTAGGCGAGCTAAGTCCCAGACTTTTTTATTGCGTTCGATATTTCTAGGAGATAGCGCTACGGCTTTTTTAATTTCTTCGTAGGCTTGATCAAACTCCTGACGCTCTATGTAATACTGAGCCAGTAAATCATAGGTAGCAAAACGGGTATCGACGCGATCGGTTAATTCAGCAAGCATCTGCTCAATCTGCGCCATTTTATCCTGCTTTAATAAGGCATTGATGTAACCAAGATGGACCCAGGACATCTGATGCTTCGCCATCAGTTGCTGATAGAACTCTTCAGCCACTTCATATTCTTGTAGCTTTAATAATGCCTCTCCTTTTAACCGCTGTAGTTGGAGATGAAAACGAGCTAAAGCCGGGTTTAATAAGTGCCGATCAACCAGATAAATCGCTTTACTGTAATTTTTTAAATCAATGGCTTCATACACATTGAACAGGGTTCGTTTGACGTTTAAGACCTGAGGCAAGCGCTTTTTCACCCGTGCAGTATCAAGTGGTTTGACCCAAAAATCATCCGGTTGAAGCTCTACGATGCTATTGACCAGACTTTCATCTGTTTCTGCACTTAAGAAAATAAGCACCGTTCGTTTATTGACGAAACCTTTAAATTTCAGCTCTTCCAGCAGATGAAAACCATCTTTGTCGCTTTTCACATTGAAAGCACAAATGACAATATGAAAACGAGTCTGCTCACACAGGCGCAGAGCATAGTATGCGTTTTCAGCGTACTTTATGTGTTGAATACCCAGGTCACTAAAGGCCGCCTTGAGCATGTTATGCACTAAAAACTGATCATCCACGATCAACACTTTTAATGCTTCAAGATTACTTAAGTCGGCTTTTTCCATACAGCACAGATCCCTACTCACACTTCTTTTCAATGGGTTATGATAGGATTATAGACAGCTTTCAACTGAAGTGAATCACTAATTGTTGATGCCGCTGAATTTGTCTCTACAATCTATCCAGCCTCATCTGCAGACCGCAGTTCCTGCGCAAACAAGCAGCAGAATCCCTCCGCCATGGTTCAGCTGGTTTTAATTAGTGAATTAAAGTAGAATGTGCGCCCTTTGTTCAGTGGTGGTTTTAGTTTATGTCACAGCCTAAAGTCGGTTTTGTCAGTTTAGGGTGCCCGAAAAATCTGGTGGACTCAGAGCGTATTCTGACTCAACTCAAGAGCGATGGTTACCAAATCGTACCCAGTTATCATGACGCTGAGTTGGTCATTGTAAATACCTGCGGCTTTATTGATAGTGCTGTGCAAGAATCGCTGGATACCATTGGTGAAGCACTGGCTGAAAATGGTCAGGTCATCGTCACCGGCTGCCTTGGTGCCCGGGAAGATGAAATCCGCCAGGTGCATCCAAAGGTGCTAGGCATCACAGGTCCTCATGCCTACGAAAATGTACTGAAGCAAGTTCATAGTGTGATCCCAAAGCCGAAGTATGATCCCTTTACCATGCTGGTTCCCGACCATGGCGTCAAATTGACACCAAAGCATTATGCTTACTTAAAAATATCGGAAGGCTGTAACCACCGCTGTACTTTCTGCATCATTCCATCCATGCGCGGTGATCTGGTCAGCCGGCCGATTGGCGAGGTATTGGACGAAGCACAACGGCTGAAAAATGCTGGCGTTAAAGAATTGCTGGTGATTTCGCAAGATACCAGCGCTTATGGCGTCGATGTGAAACATCGCACTGGCTTCTGGAATGGCCAGCCAGTGAAAACCGATATGCTGGCCTTGTGTCAGGCACTGACAGAACTGGGCATTTGGGTTCGTCTGCACTATGTCTACCCTTACCCACATGTTGATGATGTCATTCCGTTGATGGCGGAAGGAAAATTATTGCCGTATCTGGATATTCCATTCCAGCATGCCAGCCCGCGGATCCTGAAAAAAATGAAGCGACCTGGTCAGGCTGAACGCACGCTCGAACGGATCCAAAAGTGGCGATCGATCTGTCCGGATTTAACCATTCGTTCCACCTTTATTGTTGGCTTTCCAGGCGAGACTGAAGAAGACTTCCAGTTGTTACTGGATTGGCTGGATGAAGCACAATTGGATCGAGTCGGCTGCTTTAAATACAGCCCAATTGAAGGTGCGAAAGCAAATGAGCTGGATGACCCGGTGCCAGAGGACATCAAAGAAGAGCGCTTCCACCGCTTCATGCAAAAGCAACAAGCCATTAGCGCAGCTCGCTTGCAACGTAAAGTAGGCCAACAGATGGCTGTGCTCATTGATGATGTTGATGACAATGGCGCTATTGGGCGTAGCTATGCTGACGCTCCTGAAATTGATGGCGTGGTCTATGTCGACGGTGCCACCCAACTCACTCCAGGAGCTGTGGTGCAAGTTCAGATTGAGCGCGCTGATGCCTACGATCTATGGGCTCGCCTGGTATAAGATTGCGTTACGCTTGCTGTTGCGGCAAATGCTGTCGCAACAGCTGCAGCAATGTAAGATAGATCGACTCATGCACATCCCCAAGCCGGTACGCAAGATACATCGGACGCCACAAGCCGGCACTTCCAAGCGATATTGAACTTATCAAACCTTGCTGCTGATAGGGCTCTGCCATCCAGCTAGGTAGTACCGCGACACCAAGATTAGCCGCCACTTGCTGAATCATCTGACTGCCCTGCTCGATGGCTTTTACCTGACCATGAAACTCAATATCCGCCAAAAAAAACCGAAACAAATCCTGTCGCTGCTGTGGCAGTGGATAACTGAAAATGGTTTCACGTTGCAGCTGCGCAGGCTCAACCCAGGCAGTATTGGCTAAAGCATGGTCTGGGCTCACCAGCAAGCGCAGCTCCATTGGATACAAGTAATGGTAATCCACTTGTTGTTGCAACCGTTGATCACTAGTCACCACCAGATCGAGCTGTCCCTGGATCAACGCTTCAACGGCTTTGTGTTCAATGGTCGAGCTAAAATCCAGTGACACCTCCGGTTGCTGATGCTGAAAGGCTTTGATGCAAGGCAATAGCCAGTGATAGCAGGCATGACACTCAACACAAAAACGGATCACTTGCTGCTCTGCTAAGGCATTCTGCTGTAATTGTTGTTCAGTTTGATGGATAGCCGGTAGCACTTGTGCCGCTAATTGCAGCAATAATTCCCCAGCGGGGGTAAACTGTACAGGGCTGGATTTACGCTCAAACAATACCCTATCCAAGCGATGCTCCAACTCTTTTAATTGATGCGATAATGCCGATTGAGTCAGGCACAATAAACTGGCTGCCTCACTTATGGAGCCGGTATCCCGTAACGCCTGCACGCTGCGTAAATGTTTTAACTCAATCATTATGAATTTTCTTTAACTGGTTGCGGAAATCTTTTCATTTGTCCTCACCATCATAACTGGCAAGAATAGACATATCAACATCTAGCCGTCTAAATAATAGAGATCCATATGGCAATCCACAATCTAGGTTTCCCACGTATTGGCAAGCAACGTGAATTAAAGCGAGCCCTTAAAGCTTTTAGGCAGCACGACATTAGCCACCTGTGGGCAACAGTTCACTCTATTCGACCCTACTTGGTTTGAGCAGATTGATGAAGCCATTGCTCAATCTCACACAATAACCTGTTTTACTCGGTCCCCTAAGCTTCCTGTGCCATGGCAAAAGCACCGATGACTCCGATGTGCAGCCGCTAAAATTGCTATTGACGTTTGTGGGTTAACCCGGATTGTGGTTTAAAAACCAGAGGCTGGAATGAAACACGCTCGGCTTTACAGAATATGGTGAAAGCCTGTCAGCAGTTGCGAGAAGAAGTAAAGGACACTACGCCGACATAAAATTTAGTCTCACTAAACATCAGG
>JAIUMG010000032.1 GCA_022565655.1 Alkalimonas sp. | reverse complement strand
TAACACCAGTGGCCGACTCCCGGTCTGGACGTGGTGGTTGTGGTTATTGCCATTAATGGCAGTGTTGGGCTATGGGCTTGGCCGCTTGCTGGCCTGACTGATTGACGAATGGAAGAGAGGTTCAGATGTCCATTTTAATGGATGCACTAAAACGCCAGCAACAGCATAGTATAGCGGCTCCAGCCGCCAACGCTCGCTCGCCATTCTGGCTTGGATTGCTGGTAGGGATGATCGGTTTATCACTAGCTTTGGCGGTGGGCTATTGGCTCGGCTTGCAGCACCAGGCCGCTGAGCCGCCGGTAAAGCAGCCAGTGGCTGAAGCCAGCCAGCAGCATATATTGGCAGCCTTAATGGCTGAATCCAAAGCATCGGACGAAAAAGCGGAATCGGCAGCAGGGTCAGAAGCAGCGGATGCCTCGGTAACCAGCAGCGAAACTAAGGTTGAAGCGCAAAGCGAACCCGAGATGAAACCACAGCAAGAGGTTACTCCACAGCTGGCCGCTCAGGATGAACCGCAGCAACTGATTTCTGCTGAACGCCCGGCCCGGGCCAGCATGCCATCGTTAAGCGACATTGACGAGTTGGATGTAACATCAGAGCTGCAGCAGCGGTTCTCACAAGCGCTGGATGCGACCAGCCAGCAGGATGCAAGCCGGCAAAACGTGCGGATGCATGATGCACCAGCAGTGGATATTCGTGAGCTGGATGAGCTAACGCGACGCCAACTGCCTGCCATGCGCTTTGAAGCGCACGTCTATGCCAGTACAGCCGCCCAGCGCTGGGTCAAAGTGAATGGTCGCACCTTGCAGCAGGGGCAATGGCTTAGCACCGATGTACAGGTGGTGGAGATTTTGCCAAATCATGTGCTGCTTCGCTTCCATCAGCAGGAGTTTAGTGTAGAAGCATTGACGGATTGGGGCTAAAGGTAGTTACGTGCATTCAGGCCATACTGAGCCAGATCGACACAATGTTCAATCGGATCGTCCTGATGCTTAGCCAGGTCAAGCACCTTAGGCGACAGATGATGCTGATGGGTGCTGTGATAAAACACTTTTACTTTAGGCTGAGTCGGTGTTTTGTGGTTGTTTTCCAGCACTAAAGCCAATTTGCCACTTTGCAACAGCACCACACTACCTGGCGGGTAGATGCCAATGCAGCGAATAAAACGCTGGGTCAGTTCACTATCGAGTTGGTAGGGCGTTTTATCCAGCAATTTTTTGCTTGCCAATTGAGGGTTCATGCGTCTTTTATCCAGAGGATAGCATAGGTTGTCGTAATGATTGACAATGGCCAGCATGCGAGCGCCTAAGGTAATCTGCTCGCCATGCAAACCTTTCGGGGAGCCTGAACCATCCAGGTAGGCGCAGTGCTGGGCGATCCAAAGCGAGACCTCGGTCGGTAAGCGCTGCAGCGGTGCCAACAACCTCAGGCTGGCACCAATGGCGCTGGCATCGTCTGTCTCTGGCCCGAGCTGAATCTTTCCCATATCATGCAGCAAGGCGGCGGTGATCAAATCCTGTACCTGGTTATTCGATAGCTGCATTTGCTGGCCGAAAGCAGCCATGTATACGGCACTGTTGATGGCATGTTGCAGCAATTGGTCGCTGCTTTCTGCCATCCGGCTTAAGCACAGCATGACATCCTGATTTCGGCTGACGGCATCAGCCAGCCCACAGCTCACCTCAGTCACCAGCTCCAGGTCGATGGGTTTATTCTGGCGGCAACTGCTCATTAAGCGGCTTTGTTTACGTTGCAGCGACTGAAAGAATTGCTCGCCTCGTGGCAGTTGCTCTGAAAAGTCTGCCCTGTGAGCTGCTGTTGGCTCTTGCTCTGATGATGTGGGAGCCATGCTGGGGCGCAAACTCTGATCCGCCTTGTCTGGATCAATCCAGACCCGCAGCACACCTTTTTTTCGCAGGGTCTCAATGGTTTTCTGGCTGCGGATCAACCCGGCTTCTTTGATCAGGATATCACCAGTCTGGCGACTGACTTTGACTACATAATCACCCAGCCGGAGTTGCTGTAAGGTTACATCCTGTAATGCCATGGACTGAGAGTTCCCTTAAAGTAAGACACATTCATAGCCTGGTAACCTGGAGCATGGGGTTACTTGGGGTAAGTGTAGCCCGAGTAACCAGAAATTAACAGTAGCCTCACTCTGCTACTTGTGAGCAGAGTGAGGAAGCAGAGCCGATTCAGGTATTATCCGCCATGGTCATCAGCGATGCATTACCGCCAGCAGCCGTTGTGTTGATGGTGATGGTTTTTTCCGTTACCAGCCGATGCAGCAAGCGGTGATCGGCGGGTGTGGTGATAAAGGGTAAAATAGCGCCTTCCCGGCTCGCGAGCAGTTCTGCGGCTAGGGGTTTAATGGCGCTGCCCGCTTGCACCATGGCTGCGGTGAGCTCTGGCGCAGCCAGCAAGGTGGTCATACTGGTGAGCTTGATCACCGACATTAGCTGTGCAGGGATACCGGCTTGCTCCAGCGCTTTGACACAGGCTTCAGCTTCCAGCAGATCGTGTTCTTCAACGGCGGTGATCACGGCATTGCCTGCGGCTAACGCTGTAATAGCTGCAATCAGCCAGTGGTTGAAGTCACCGGTTTCATCACGCAATAAAGCAATTGTGCCCCGAGGTTCCAACCAGAGTTCATTGCTTTCGCCCGTTGGCCCCGGTAAACGCAGGGGGGAGGCAAGTTGTTGTTCAATCCAGCGTAGCTGTTCTCTGGCGGCAGCGATGATCTGTTCTAAATCAGGTTCCAGCTTCTGCACAACGGTATTACTTGCCAGTGATGCAAGAAATTGGCGCAATACCGAGCTACGTTGATACACCGACATCTGCTGCCAGATGGCCTGAGCTGATGCTGCAGCGGGCATGGCGTAGGCGACCGATCGGCTGGTCGTTTCAGCCAGCAGCTGATGCCGTTTGTCCTCTGCCAGTTTGGCGTCTTCAACTGCGATGTTGTCTTTTATCAGGCGGTTCAAATACATCGGGCCACCGGCTTTGGGGCCGGTTCCTGATAACCCACGGCCACCGAATGGCTGCACACCGACCACAGCGCCAATCATATTGCGGTTGACATAAATATTACCCGCCTTGATGGCATGAGCCACTCGGGTTGTGACCGCTTCAATCCGACTGTGAATACCCATGGTTAGCCCATAGCCGGTTGCGTTGATTTGTTCGATGACGGTATCCAGCTCTTGCGCTTTGTAGCGCACAATATGCACAACGGGACCAAAGACTTCACGTTCCAGCAGAGTCAGATCACTGATTTCATAAAGGTGTGGTGCAAAAAACAAATGCTGATCACCATCCGGCATGGCGCAGGCGTAATGCAGAGTCGCTTTGTCGCTCAGGTAGTTCACATGGTTGGTTAAACGCTCATGGGCTTTCTGATCGATGACCGGGCCAACATCATGGCGTACGAAAGCCGGATCGCCAATGCGCAACTCTTTCATGGCACCAACCAGCATTTCGATGATTTCATCGGCAATATCATCCTGCAAAAATAACACCCGAAGGGCAGAGCAGCGCTGGCCGGCACTTTGAAAGCCAGAGGCGATGACATCGTCCACCACTTGTTCAGGCAAAGCGGTTGAATCGACGATCATGCAATTTTGACCGCCTGTTTCGGCGATCAGCGGTACTGGTTCACCTTGGCGTTCGGCCAGCTTGCGGGCAATCCAGCAACCGGTTTCTGTCGAGCCGGTAAACATCACGCCCTGAATACGCTCATCTGGCACGATGTGTTCCCCTACTTTTCTCCCTGGTGCTACCACAAGCTCCACCACACCATCAGGCAGACCACATTGCTGCATGATTTCTAGTGTGCGAATAGCAATTAAACTGGTTTGTTCGGCTGGCTTGGCGACCACGGTATTGCCGGTTACCATGGCGGCAGCGACCTGACCTAAGAAGATCGCTAATGGAAAATTCCATGGGCTGATGCACAGAATGACGCCCCAGGCTTCGCTGTCGTCGGGCAACTCTTCAGCTCTGGCTGCATAATAGCGGCAGAAATCGACGGCTTCACGGACTTCAGCAATGCTGTCCTGTAGTGTTTTCCCCGCCTCTTTAATGCAGATCGTGAATAACTCCTCTTGATGGGCTTCCAGCGCATCGCCAATTTTACGCAGTAGATTGGCCCGCACGCTAACAGGGGTTTGCGACCAGCTGGTAAAAGCGTCACTGGTTCGGGACAAAATCGCTTGCATGGCATCGGCATCAGCGTACTGAATATAGCCGACCACTTCAGTCAAATTGGCTGGGTTGGTGACCGCGATACCCTGCTCAGGTTTTTGCTGTTTTTCGATGATCGCCAGCCAGGACTCCATGGCTTTTTTCACCGGGATCAACTGGTCGCAATCGGTGATGTCGGTTCCTTTTGAGTTGAGCCGCTCGCTGCCATAAATATCTGCAGGCAAAGGAATTTGTCGATTGCGTTTATGACGCCAGTGTCGCACGGTGTCTAAAGGATCGGTCAGTAAGCTTTCAACCGGAATACGCTCATCAATGATGTTGTTGACAAAGGAGCTGTTGGCCCCATTTTCTAGTAAACGACGCACCAGGTAGGCCAGCAGATCAGCATGCTCACCGACCGGCGCATAGATCCGGCAAGGTACCTTATCGGCATGGATCACTTGGTCATACAGCGCATCGCCCATGCCATGCAGGCGCTGAAACTCAAAGCCATCACGGTCAGGGGCTAACTCAAGAATGGTCGCAACGGTGTAGGCATTGTGCGTGGCAAACTGCGGATAGATGCGGTCGCGCATCTGCAGTAACTTTTTAGCGCAAGCCTGATAACAGACATCGGTGGAGGGTTTGCGGGTAAATACCGGAAAGTCAGCTAAACCATCCACCTGACTGAGTTTAATTTCGGTATCCCAGTAGGCACCTTTAACCAGACGAACCATCATGCGACGGTCGGTTTTTTCGGTGAGTTCACCAAGCCAATCAATGACATGAATGGCCCGTTTCTGATAAGCCTGTACCGCAATACCAAAACCTTCCCAGTCCCCCAAAGCCGGGTCGCTAAATACTGTTTCAATAATATCGAGTGATAGATCAAGGCGGTCGGCTTCTTCGGCATCAATGGTAAAGCCGATATCGTATTGCTTGGCGGCCAAAGCCAATTGTTTTAAGCGTGGGATCAGCTCATCTTTGATGCGATCACGCTGAGCAAACTCATAACGAGGATGAATGGCCGATAACTTAACTGAAATACCAGGGCTCTGATAAGGCCCTTTGGCTTTTGCTGCTTTGCCAATGGTTTCAATCGCATGCAGGTAACTCTGAAAATAACGTTCGGCATCGGCCATGGTACGGGCTGCTTCTCCCAGCATATCGTAGGAGTAGGTATAGCCACGCTGCTCTTGCTCCTTGGCACGCTCTAATGCGTTGGCAATGGTGGTGCCCATGACAAATTGCGTGCCCATGATCTGCATGGCATAGCGTACCGCCTGGCGGATCACTGGCTCCCCCAAGCGACCACAGGTGCGTTTTAATAAACCAAACTGCTGTGCTTTGCGCTCATCACTGTAGTTGACCATTTTACCGGTTAACAACAACCCCCAGGCCGAGACATTGACGAAAATAGATGCGCTGTTGCCTAAATGAGAACTCCAGTCTCCTTGTGCTAACTTGTCACGGATCAATCGATCCATGGTGGTGTTGTCGGGAACGCGTAACAAGGCTTCCGCCAGGCACATCAGCACCAGACCTTCTTCGGTGGATAACGAAAACTCATTGAGCAAAGCATCCACGCCTCCTTTACCCGTCTGGGCTTTGCGAATGGTCAGCACCATTTGGCGGGCACGCTCCCAGGCACGACTGCGCGCATTGCTGCCAATGTCAGCCAATGGTAATAAATACTCCAATACCTGGTGTTCATCGGCTCGATAGAAGTCACGGATTTGTTGGCGAAGTGGGTTGCTCACCTCCAGTGGATCACGAAATAGCATCTAACCTCCTCAATTGGCATCTAAGCATAGGACGTGCTTGCTGGGGAAAAGTTGCTTATTCAACCATCTAAGCATGTCGATGCTTTTGAAACAAGTTATTGAGTGGTCAATGCATTCATTAAAACGGGTAGTTTATTTTACGGTATAACCAGATATAATCCGACCAAACAGGGTATACCTCCCTGCCATGACTATGAGCCTGGTGACTGTGAAAATTCGTACTCTAGACCGAATCGATATGAATATTCTGGAAACGCTGCAACGCGAAGGCCGGATTTCCAATGTTGAATTGGCCAGGCGGGTCAACCTTAGTGCCAGCCCCTGCATTGACCGGGTGAAACGCTTGGAGCAGGAAGGGTATATTGAACGCTACGGGGCTTTACTCAATGCCAGTCGACTGGGGTTTGGTACCACGGTGTTCATTCAGATCACACTGGATAATACCACCAGTGATGTGTTTGATCGCTTTAAAGACGATGTGCTCAATATCCCTCATGTGGTCGAATGTCATATGGTGGCTGGCGGCTTTGATTATCTGTTGAAGCTGCGCCTGCCCAACATGGATGCGTACCGGACCATTCTGGCACAGATTGTTGATTTGCCTGGGGTGATTAAAAACCATACCTATGTGGTGATTGAACAAGTCAAGCAGGATGAAGGCTTGCCACTCAAGGCCAATGAACAGTTATAAAAATAAGGCAGCAGTGATCGGTAGCCAACCACTGCTGCTATGTTGATTACATCCAGCGCTCACTATTTTTACGACGTGGGATCAATAGCGGCAACAGCAAACCAAATAGCAGGCCTATCCCCAAAATTGCAGCCCCCAAGACTTTGGGGTTCTGCCAAATACTACCGTGCTCCACATCAAACTGCTGTTGCAGTTGCTCGTATGCGCGATTGGCAACCTGCAGCTGTTCACGGGTTTTCTGGTACTCTTGCTCTCGTTGTTGCAGCGCTTCGTTCAGTTGTTGATTGCTTTGCTCTAATTGCTGAACCTGGCTGCTTTGTTGTTGCAGCCGCTCGTTTAATTCAGCTAATTGCACTGCCATGCCTGGGGTGTCGGTGACGTATTGTTTGGGTAACCAGCCGCGGCGGTTGCCTTCAAACTGAATTTGCACGTAACCGGTTTCTTCATCTTCAGCCAGTAGCTGAACATTGTCGCCTGCATTTACGGTACCAATAATTCGGTATTGATTGCTTGGGCCTGAGTGAATATACACAAATAAGGCATCGCTGATAAAGGCTGGTTGAGAGGTTTCGCTGCGACTGGAGCTTGAAAAAAGCAGAGCCAGGCTAATCATAAATGCGACAAGGTACGAAGTGGTGTTGGACATGGGCCATCCTGTGACGGTAATCAGTTTACATTGAACGTGTTTAGTATCATGGATAATAGGGAGTTGTCGTTGAATTGACAAGTCCGGTGGGAAAAGACTTGTTGCCGACGGTGACATATTTTATGGTACAGATTCAATCCTACAGGCGGATATGATCATGGCGATTGAAATTGAATTGAAGTTTTTACTGCAGTCTATCAACAATGCCCAGCTGGAAGCGGCGATGACTGGGGCTGTGGCAGAGCGGGTTCAAGGTGAAACACTGCATTTACTCAATAGCTATTATGATACGCCAGAGCACTGGTTTCAGCATCATGGCATGGGGCTGCGAAGTCGACAACAAGGTTCACAGATAGAGCACACCATTAAACTGGCTGGTCAGCAACATGGTGCCCTGCATGCCAGGCCAGAATACAATGTCATCGCTACTGAGCGGGTGCCTCAGTTGGCTGCCTTTCCAGCTGAAGTCTGGCCTGACAATAGCCCGGTTGCCAAACTGCAAGCTGATTTAACTGAATTATTTCGTACCGACTTTCAGCGGCAGCAATGGTGGCTCACCATGCAGGATGGCACTGCCATGGAGCTGGTGTTTGATCAGGGACACATCGCTGCCCAGGGGATGCAACAACCGATTTGTGAGCTGGAGCTAGAGCTGAAGTCGGGCGAGGTGAGTGAGGTATTTGCTCTGGCGCGGCATTTGGTAACGGCGTTGCCGCTTCGGCTTGGTGTGCAGTCTAAAGCGGAGCGTGGCTACCGGCTGACGGGGTCTGCCCCGTTGCAGGTAAAAGCCCTGCCCGCCGAAGCCAGCCCACAACAACTGCTTCGCCTGTTGCAGCACAATGAAGCCTGCTATATGCAGGATGGCAGTACCGATGCGATGTTGACCGTGTCGCTGGCGTTGAACCGTCTGGCTCAATGGTTGAAAGGCAATGCAGCCTTGCAGCGCTGGCAGCCCATTTGCACCCAATTATCTGCCAAAGCCTCCCTAAGCAAAGCCGATGACAGCTTATTTTTTGGCTCAGATTACAACTTGCTGTTGCTGGCCTTATCCGAGCACTTTATGTCTTGAGCCAGGCCTGCTCAGCCACGCTATGCTTCGGCTGCTTTTGTTTAACCTATGCTAGGAGATACTGTCTTGTCGTCAGATGCCGAGCAACACGCATTGCAACTATGTCAGCAACTTGAAGAGTACCCGAGGCTTGCAGAGGATGCACAGCAACGGCTGCGTGAGCTGGTTGTGATTAGCCCTTTTCTGGCCCGAACCCTGCTGCAGCACAGCGATTTGCTGGCTACCTTACTGGATGATGCTGCCCTGGCGGCTCCGCTTGTGATGAAAGACCCGCTTAGTGGGTTGTCCACGGATGATGAAACGAGCGTATTTAAAGCGCTGCGGCATTATCGGAGCCGCATCTTGGTTCAAATTCTGGCGGCAGATTTGCGACAGGTGAAATCCATGCCTGATTGCCTGTCTGAAATTTCTGCACTGGCAAATTGCTGCATTAACAGTGCTTATCAGTGGGCTTATCGACAATTAACTGCGCACTGGGGGACTCCGCTTGATGAGCAGGGTAACCCGATGCCAATGTTGATTCTGGGGATGGGAAAGCTCGGTGGAGAAGAGCTGAACCTGTCATCCGATATTGATTTAATTTTTACCTACCCGGCCAGTGGTGAAACCCGGGGGGGGCGGCGCAGTACCGATCATCATCAGTTTTTCTTACGGTTGGGGCAAAAGCTAATCGCAGCCTTGCATCAGGTGACGGCCGATGGGTTCGTTTATCGGGTTGATATGCGGTTGCGGCCTTTTGGAGAAAGTGGGCCTCTGGCTATGAGCTTTGCTGCCATGGAGGATTACTACCAAGAGCAAGGTCGGGAGTGGGAACGCTATGCCATGCTCAAAGCACGGGTCATTAACCCCGATGGTCAATACAGTGTCGAGTTAAAGCAGATGCTGCGGCCCTTTGTCTATCGCCGTTACATCGATTTCTCTGCCATTGAATCACTCCGTCGCATGAAGCAGCTGATTGAGCAAGAAAACCGCCGGCGTAATCGCAGTGATAACATCAAATTAGGTGCTGGTGGTATTCGGGAAGTTGAGTTTATCGTGCAAACCCTGCAGTTGATCCGCGGAGGGCGCATTCCTCAGTTGCAACAGCCATCTATTTTGGCTGCGTTCCCGGTTTTAGTCGAGCATCAATTACTCAGTGAAGCACAACAGCAGCAACTGACTGAAGATTACTTATTTTTACGCCGGGTCGAGCAGTTATTGCAGGGCATGGATGATCAGCAAACGCAAACTTTGCCGGCTGACCCCGAGTTGCAACAGCAGCTGTTTCGTGGCTTGGGTTTTGAGCGTTGGGCTCAGCTGCAGCAACAGGTTGAACAAGCCATGCAGCGGATCCACGCTGAGTTTTTGCAAGTGATTGAGCCAGAAGAGTCCGCCGAGCCAGAAGAATTGCTGGTAGGAAAACTGTTATGGGATAGCGATGCCCTGGCTGAAGATCTGGCAGAGCAAATCGACTGGCTGGATGAAGCTGCAGCGATCCCGCTTATCCAGCAAATTCAGCAATTTCGAGATGAATCGCATCGGCGAAGTGTTGGGCCTCGTGGCCGCGACCACTTATCTAAACTGATCCCACAAGTGCTACATCTGGTGGCGTGTTCGCAGGCGGGTTCGCAGGTGATCGAGCGGATCCTATTGGTTTTCCGTCGCATTATGACCCGTACTGCGTATCTGGAACTGCTGTTTGAGAACCCACCGGCCTTGCAGCAACTAGTGACTTTATGTAGTCAGAGCCAGTGGCTGACGGATCAACTGGCTCGTTACCCGATTTTGCTCGATGAACTGATTGATCCCGAGCAATTGTATCAGGTACAAAGCAAGGCAGATTATCAGGACCGGATACGACAGCGATTGTTGCGAGTGGCCGATGATGATTTAGAACTCTTGATGGAAAGTCTGCGTCAGCATAAGCAAGCCCAGCAGTTGCGTATCGCGGCGGCGGATATCAGCGGTGCCTTGCCCTTAATGCAGGTTAGCGATCATTTGACCTGGCTGGCGGAAGCCATGATGGAGCAGGTGGTTGAGCTGGCCTGGCAGCAAATGGTCAGCCGTTATGGTTACCCTGATGGGCTGGATAAAGGCTCTGATAAAGGGTTTGCGGTGATAGCCTACGGGAAAATGGGCGGCATGGAGCTTGGCTATGGCTCGGATTTGGATCTTGTTTTCGTTCACAACTGTGACAGCCTGGCAAGTACCACAGGCGATAAAGCGATTGATTCAAAGCAGTTTTACTTGAAGCTGGTACAGCGTATTTTGCATTTATGCACCACCAGAACAGCCAGTGGTGTTTTGTACGATATTGATACCCGTTTACGGCCATCGGGCAATTCCGGCTTGCTGGCCATTCATGTCCATACCTATGGGGATTACTTAGCCAAAGAGGCCTGGACCTGGGAACATCAGGCGCTGGTTCGAGCACGTCTGGTGTATGGGGATACCACCATTGCTCAGCAGTTCCAACAGATCCGTACGCAAATCTTAAGTCTGCCTCGTGAAATTGATGCACTGCGGCACGATGTGCTTGGTATGCGAGATAAGCTACGACAGCATCATGGCAGTGATAACGAACAACTGAAACATGCCAATGGTGGCGTGATTGATCTGGAGTTTATCAGTCAGTATCTGGTGCTGGCCAACGGGGCTACGACGCCAGAGCTATTCCGTTACAGCGATAATATCCGCATTCTGGATGCTGCCTGTGATGCGAAGCTTTTATCCACGCAGCAAGTCACTGAGTTGCAACAAGCCTATCAGCTGATGCGGGGTATCCACCATCGACTGACATTACAACCGGTGTTGCCTCCTGAGCTAGCCGGGCTGGAGCAAGCCAGAGCGGCAGTCAAGGCGGTATGGCATCGTTTGTTTCAGCTCTAGGGCAGGTCCTAGTGTCATCTAAGCCGTTGGCAATGCTCCCGGACATACGTATTCGGCCTATCGGTGATCACCAGAGCCCGCTCATTATGGCAGAGGTAACTGAGTAGTGGGTTGGGGAAATCAGGCTCGATAGCAGCGGTAATTTCAGTCACGGTATCCAGTAAAGGGCCGTTGGTTTGAAAGTACTGCTTGACCACATAATCACGCGGCAGCGTCCAGTAAAGCTCCATGCCCTCAGCGTTGGCATATTCGGTCAGCTTGGTTTTCACCGTATCGCCTTCGCGAAAACGACGATCGGTATTCTGACCCTGCCAGTTGTCTGAGACTGGGTTGACCTGCAACGCCCGTTGTTCAAGTTGTTGGGTCAGTCGGCTACTGGTATCCGGCAGCCGGATCACAAAATCTCCGAGCTCAATATCGGCCACGGTGCCTCGGATCCGTTCGTAAAAGCTACTTAGCCCCTCAGCCGCACGATTGCCCTTTTCGCGGTCGATGGAAAAAAACTCGGGGCGGATCAAGAGCAGGTAGACGATACTGCCCAGCACGACCACAATAATCAGACTTCGTACCCAAAACCACATAACTCACCCACCTATCTAAGTATCGACTGCACGCCACCGAGTGCTCGCAATGCATCAGCCCTTTTAGTATAACCCAGCATCATCAGGATTTGGACGGGTTTTAAAACGGCGATGCAACCACATGTATTGTTCTGGATGGCGCAGGACTGCTTGCTCCACCCACTGGTTCACCCGACGAACATCTGCCGCATCATCTCCGGAAGGAAAGTTCTCAAAGGCGGGTAAGCATTCGACCTTATAGCCCTGACTGCCGGGTAAGCGACTGGTAAAGACAGGGATGACTTTGCAGTTTGCGCTCTTGGCAAAGAGCAGGGTACCGGTGGTAGTGGCTGTATCAGGTACCGCAAAAAAAGGCACAAACTCGGCTTTTTTACGGCCATAATCCTGATCGGGTAAGTAAAAACAGACTTCCTGTTCGTTTAAAGCCTGCATCAGCGCTTTGACTTCACGTTTACCAATCATGTATTTGTTGGCTTTAATGCGCCCACGATACTGCAACCAGTCCATCAGAGGGTTGTTATGTGGCCGGTAGAAGCCGACGCTGGGCAGCGTTAAACCAAACACTCGGCCGGCTGCTTCCAAATGCAGCATATGAGATGCCAGTAGTAGTACGCCTTTGCCCTCATCCAGCGCCGCCTGAATGTGTTCAAACCCATGCAGTTCGCTGAGCTTTCTCAGGCGCCAGGCTGGCCACCACCAGCCAATGATGGTATCGAACACAGCGCGACCACTTTCTTTAAAATTGGCTCGCACCAGAGCCTGGTGTTCACTGTCGCTTTGTTCTGGAAAACAGAGCTCGAGGTTGCGTAATGCGACTTTTTTGCGTGACTTTAAGATGTTCAGTAATAAAAGGCCGAGCCCATCACCCAGCTTCATCAACACGCCATAGGGCAACCAGCTGATCAGCCACATCAAAGCACAACCGAGCCAGAGCAGCCAGTATTTTGGATGAAGAAAAGACCATTGAAATGTTGGCGCTTTGACCACCAGAAACCCTCAGTTTGATGATGAAAGGCGATATTGTAGCGGAAAATGGCAGGCTGGCAAAAGGAAAGCTGGCAGGTTCAGTGTAAGGCTAAACCTGCCAAAGGCGGCTGATGACGCTTAGGATTGCTCTAAGGCGTTATTAATATCCAACAGATCCTGTTCAGTAAGATTACCTGCCGCTAGTTTTAAATCGAGTACTGATAAAATGTAATCGTAACGTGCCCGTGACAAGTTCCGGCGAGCATCAAATAAATTACGGGTGCTGACCAGCACATCGACAATGGTACGGGTGCCAACTTCAAAGCCTGCTTCCGTGGCTTTTAATGCACTGTCAGCGGAGACAACGGCTTGCTCTAGTGCTCGAATGGATGAGGTTAACGCCCGAACATTATTGAAAGAGCTGCGTACCTGACGAACCGTGCTGCGATAGGTTTGTTCCATTTGCTCGCTGGTGTCAACAAAGTTTGCCTGCGCTACATTGACGCCAGCTTTGATTGCTCCACCACTGTATACAGGGACACTCAAACTTAAGCCTATAGAGCTGCTATCCTGGCGCGGGCCAGAACTGCGTTCTGTAAAGCTCTGATCGTAGCCACGGGCTTTGCTGCTACCGACATTGGCAGTCAGGCTGACTGTTGGTAAGTGACCAGCGCGAGCGCGATCGATATCAATGCGCGCGATTTCCAA
Source organism: Alkalimonas sp. (assembly GCA_022565655.1). GTDB lineage: Bacteria > Pseudomonadota > Gammaproteobacteria > Enterobacterales > Alteromonadaceae > Alkalimonas. The sequence continues at coordinate 2,911 of JAIUMG010000032.1, read as the reverse complement.
GCCGATGCGCTGGGCTTGCAGTTCGAAGTTATTTTCTTCAGCAATCGACAACCACTGCTGTGGCTCGGATGGACTTAAAGGGGGCGTGCTAAACCGATCCGTATTCAGGCTAGCCAGTTCGCTATGGTACTGACCGGTAATTTCCCGCAACTGCTCCAGTGCGATTTCCAGATTATTCTCGGTGGCAATTTCCCGCGCGACTGCATTATCAAACTGTGCTTGCGCTTCATGCACATCGGTGATGGCGGTTAAACCTACAGCGAACCGTTGTTTGGTTTGCTCGAGCTGGCGCTCAATGGAGCGTTTTTCGGCTTGGATAAAGGTTAAATCATCTTTGGCTTTTAAAACATTGAAGTAAGCATCGGTAACCCTTACGATCAAAGCTTGTGCAGCACTGTTGTAGAAAGTTTGTGCTTGCAGGGCCTGCTTCTCAGCGATATCAAGGTTTTGCCAGTTACGCCGATCATAAATACTTTGCTCCAACCGGAAGCCTGCACTCAACGAGGTTCGGTCATCGCCAAAAGTCCAGTCACGCTGATCGTCGCGGGTCAGGCTGGTAGAAAAGCCAATACTGGGCAGTAAGCTCGCTTTGTTCACATCAATTCGTGCAGCTGCTGCATCCCGGCTAGCCGCGGCACGCAATACCACCGGATCTTTTTGGGTGGCGAGTTGGTAAACCGACTGCAGATTATCGGCTAAAGCAGGCAGGCTAAAGACGCCAACAGAAGAACATAATAGAGTAGCTAGAAGCTTTTTATTCATGAGCAAGGGATCCTGAGTGAATCGAATTGACTAAATGATAACCTGATTCGGCTTTGGCAGTGAAATGTTAAACCGTAAAGTTATCCCTTCAAATGTAACAGAATGTGAGTACGCTGATGTCAGAAATCAAGATGAGTCATTATCCTTCTTTTTCCAATGAAGATGTAGAGGTAAGCGATAAAAGCACGGTTTTTCAGGGTTTCTTCCGCATTGAGCGCTATCGGTTACGGCACAAACTCTTTGCGGGTGGCTGGAGTGACTGGATGGAGCGTGAAATTTTTGAACGCGGGCATGCGGTTGCCGTCTTGCCCTATCATCCGGCCAGCGACCAGCTGGTTTTGGTAGAGCAGTTTCGTGCCGGAGCCAGTGCTACATCGAAAAGTCCCTGGCTACTGGAGATCATAGCCGGCATGGTGGCGGATGGTGAAACCATGCCCGAGGTGGCGCGGCGTGAAAGCAACGAGGAAGCCGGATTGGAGCTTGGCGAACTGACGCCAATGCTCAGTTATCTCTCCAGCCCAGGCGGCACAACCGAGCGCATTCAGCTGTATTTTGCTCAGCTTGAGCATTTACCAGAAGAAGGCATTTTTGGTCTGAATGATGAGCATGAGGATATTCGAGTGCATGTCATTGGCAGAGAGCAGGCCTTGCAGTGGTTGGCCACCGGGCAGATCGACAATGCGGCAACAGTGATTGCATTGCAATGGCTGGCGTTGCATTATGAGCAGCTAAAGCGTGGTTGGTAATACCAGCCGCATAAGGAAGCTGGATGGAAAAAAAACGCAAATACCGGCCTAAATTGCCTGACTTTCTCAGACTGTGCGAACGCAATTTCGCGCAATTGCACCCACTGTTGCCTGCGACTCTGGCGGTGGGGCAGCAATTGGTGATCGGGCTTGATGACGATCATTACTATCAGATTGATGTGCTGGAAGTATGCCCTTTTACCACAGTGGTGCAGATCCAGGCCTTGCATGAGCAGCTTTGGTCGGTTGCGCAACCCACTTTTGATGTTCGCCTGTACCATGACGCTCAGCTGGCAGAGGTGATCCGTTGTCACGGGGTGCGCTATTTTAAAGCCGTGTACGATTACCCCAATACCGACATGCTGCAACCTGATGAAAAGCGACAGGTCAATCGGTTACTGAGTGACTGGCTGAACCTGTGTCGTCAGCAGGGGTTTCGGGCTGCGCCTGTACTAAGCTAGCCAATGAAATCGCTAGCCAATGAAATCGATATGAGTTGTTATTCATTCAAGTTAAAAAACCAGGTACGCATTGCTCAGTTAAGCGATTGCCATTTACTGGCCGATCCTGCGGGGATGTATCAAGGGATCCAACCTTACCATAGCCTGGCAGCTGTGCTGGCAGCTTTGCAGTACTCTGATCTTGATGCACTGATTTTGACGGGGGATTTAACTCAGGATCACAGTCAGGCCTCTTATCAGCATTATCTGACCTTGCTGGCAGCGTTTCGCATACCGGTGTTTTGGCTGCCAGGTAACCACGACGATAGTCAGCTGATGAGCGATTTATTTCACCAAGCACCGTTTCGCCCGGAAAAGCAGTTACTGGCGGCTGGCTGGCAGTTGCTGTTACTGGACAGCACCGGGCCGACCCCGGCCGGTTATTTTCCTGCTGAACGCGTGCAGCAATTACAGCATCAGTTAATCGAGTCTCAGCAGCCCAGCTGGTTATTTACTCATCATCACCCGGCTCCGATAGGCAGCTCGATAGATCGCCATGGCTGGCAAGATTCAGAGCCATTCTGGCAACTGCTGATGCAGCATGAACAGGTCCAAGGCATCGCACACGGACACTGCCATCATGCCTATCTGCGACAGCTGCATGGCAAAAATGTGGTAGGCTGTCCGGCAACCTCGGTGCAGTTTCAGCAAACCAGTGATTGGCAGACGGTGGCGTCAGTGTCACAGTGGTGCGAGTGGACTTTTCGCAATGATGGGAGTTTTTCGGTGGATTTTAAACGGATGATGCCATGAGCTTAGTGCTTTATTTACACGGCTTTGCCAGCTCGTCTTTGTCTGAAAAGGCCCAGCAAACCAAAGCTTACTTTCAGCAGCATTACCCTGATATTGAGTTGCTGTTGCCTGATCTACCGTATACGCCGCATGAAGCGGTGGCTGAAATTG
>JAIUMG010000031.1 GCA_022565655.1 Alkalimonas sp. | reverse complement strand
ATTTTGCCAGGCCGAACCTTCCCGTTCACCTCAGGTTACGGCATGATCGCCCCCGGCAATGGCTTTAATTTTGCTGGTTTTGATAAGTTTACCCCAATCGATCTGGATGGCAATGGTATTCCCGATTGTCTGGACTCCTTCACCGGCTGGAACTCCTCATTTGCTCCAGGTGCCTTTGGTGCTCTCGGTGGTTGTTGGACGGTAACACCAGATGGCAACTATCGGCCAGTACAAGATGGCTTGGTCGCTAGTGGCACCCAGGGCTTCGGTGGCGATTCCTTTGATACCATCCAGCAAAATGATAGCTACTTGCTAACGCCTGAAGAACGCATCGGTATCAACCTACTGGGTAGCTACGATCTAACTTCAGATATCGTGCTGCGTGGTGAGCTGAAGTATGTTCGCCAAGAAGTCCAAAATACTGACCAACCCACTTCGTTTTGGGATTTGCTGCTGGGCGCGCCGGATAACCCGTTCTTGCCTCAGTTTATCCGCCCTATCGCTGAACAAACCGGCGGGGTCTCAATAACCATTGATCCCATCGGCATAGGTGAAGGCTCTGTGACAAATACCCGGGAGACCGTTCGCGGTGTGATCAGCGTTGACGGTTTTCTGGATAATGGCTGGAGCTGGGATGCTAGTGCGGTCTATGGCCAGTTTACCCGCGAAAGTGAAGCAAGAAACAGAATTATCGTAGACCGCTTTATGGCTGCCATTGATGCGGTCACCGACCCTGCAACCGGCCAGGCGACCTGTCGGGCTAATGTGGATCCATCGGCTCCTGCCATGGGTACCCCCTTTAATATTCCGACCTATGACCCGGGTTACTTTACCTTTACGCCAGGCGATGGTCAGTGTGTCCCATTAAATATCTGGGCTGGTCGTCCGGGCATTACCCAAGACGCTGTCGACTGGGTCACCCGTACCAACCAAAGTAAAATAACTTTGGATCAAACTGTGCTAAGTGCTTCACTGGCTGGTGATTTTGCTGATTACTTTGAGTTACCCGGTGGTGCTGTTGCGTTCGCTGCGGGCCTTGAGTATCGCCGCGAAACCTCTAAAGCAGAATTTGATGCCTGGAGCCGCGGTGTCATCCCTGAAGGGTCGCCGCTACCAGCGGGCAGCAATGTTGCAGACGCTTCCAGCAACGCCAGCCTGACCTTCCGGCCAGAAACCATCGTCCGCAATGAAAGTGGCAGCTACCATGTGTATGAAGTATTTGGCGAGCTTTCTATTCCATTGTTGTTTGATGCACCTTTGGCGGATGAGTTAACACTGGATTTAGCCGCTCGGGTGTCAGACTACTCTACCATCGGCGCCACCACCACCTGGCGTGCCAACCTGTTATGGGCTCCAATTCAAGATTTACGCATCCGCAGCAGTTATTCTGAAGCGGTTCGTGCGCCAAATATTACCGAGCTATTCGGCCCGGAAACCGGCACTACGTTCCGCCCAGCTGACCCTTGTGATGCAGCGCAAATCAATGCCATTCGAGCCAATGATCCTGAGAGAGCCAGCAATACGCAGGCTAACTGTGTCGCTTACTTCAGCACCATTGGGTTGGACCCATTTGATGGCGACGGTAATTATGATTTTGCTGATCCACTCACGGCAGCTTTTGGTGGGGTTGTTGGCGGTAACCCGGACTTGCAAGAAGAAACGGCAGAAACCTTAACCGTCGGCTTTGTGTATACCCCGAGCTTCCTGCCTGGCTTTAATATGAGCCTGGACTACTGGAGCATTGAGCTAAAAGATGCCATCAATGCGGTTAGCGGGCAGAATATTGCCGATGGCTGTTTTACTGGCGCGAGTCTCAATACGCAGTTCTGCGAACTATTAACCAGAAACTCGGATCCAAACTCCTTGTTCTTCGGTGGCTTTAACTTTATGAAGTCGACCGACATCAACTTCGCCAAACGTGAAGCTGCAGGGTATGACTTCGCGGTCGGCTACAGCTTTAGCCTGGGAGAGCATAATTTATCTGCCCGGGTCGCAGGAACTCGAATGGAAAAGCTGAAAGACTTTACCAACCCACTCGACATTAATGATGTCGATGATCGACTGGAGGAGACGCGTAATCCCAAATTGGCAGGCAATGCCAACCTATCCTGGGAATATCGGGATCTTCGTGTTGGCTGGCAAGCTCAGTATCATGGCAAGCAATTACTTCGATTTGCCAGAAAAGATACCTACCAGTCCCTGTATGGTGATGTGGTGATGATGCCATCAACGGTGGTTCACAACATGAACGCCAGCTACCAGTTTGGTCCTGAGCTGATGCTGTATGGTGGGGTCAATAACGTCACGAACGAGAAACCATTTATCACCAACTACGCCTACCCGGCCAGTGCGGCAGGGCGGACCTTCTTTGTTGGTGTGAATGTACGCCTCTAGTTGACGCTAGCTCCTGATTAAAAGCTCTGGCTGATGCCAGAGCTTTTTTATTGTATCGGAGACAATATTCAGTACCGGATCCGGCCAGTATTTCTTGTTCAGCCTGATATACTCAGTTCAATTCAATCACTGGACGCTGCTTATGTTAACGCCGGAGCTATGCCGACAAGCACGCTTGAGTCGTGATCCCCGCTTTGATGGCTTATTTTTTACCGCAGTAAAATCCACCGGCATTTATTGCCGTTCTGTCTGCCCTGCCCGTGCGCCAAAGGAACCGCATGTTGAGTACTTTCCATCTGCCGCCACGGCTTTAGCCGCAGGCTATCGACCTTGTTTACGCTGTCGGCCTGACAGCGCTCCCGGTTCTCCAGCCTGGCAGGGTAGCGATACCACCTTACAACGTGCGCTGCGGTTGATTGATGAAGGCGCTTTGCAGCATCACACTCAATCTGAACTTGTCCATCGCTTGGGTATTAGCGAACGCTATTTGCGTAAGCTATTTCAGCAACAACTCGGTATTTCACCTAAACAGTACGCCATCACTCAACAGGTACTATTTGCCAAAAAGCTACTGCATGAAACCTGCCTACCGATCCAACAAATAGCCTTGATGGCTGGCTTTCATAGTGTCCGGCGTTTTAACGATGCTTTTGTGAAGACCCTGCAACTGGCACCAAGTCGGATCAGAAGACAAACGCCCTCACGAGCCAATGATTTGCTCCAGCTGGAGCTGAGTTATCGTCCTCCGCTGGCTTGGCAAAGCATGCTGAACTTCTGGCGAAGCAGAACACTGCATGGCATTGAGTGGTGTACTGAAGATAGTTATGGCCGCACTTTTGAGTGGCAGCAACAGCATGGCTGGTTCACGGTGCAACCAGGCCGCACCGCCAATACCTTGCAACTGCAGTTGCATTGGCCTGCCGGTCGTGAGCTGTGGTCATTGGTGAAACACATACGTCGAGTGCTCGACTTAGACGCCGATTGCCAGCTAATCGAGCAGCAACTCGCAACGCACCCTTGGTTTCACCATGGTTTGATCAACGGTTTGCGTATCCCAGGGATTTGGAGTCTGTGGGAGGCAGGAGTGCGTGCGATCTTGGGCCAACAAGTTAGTGTGGCAGCAGCCCGAACTCACCTGAATCGCTTGGTGTCATCCCTTGGGGTGACCATCGATTCATCAGCAGATAAAACCTTGTTTCCCAGCCCTCGCGCTGTAGCAACCAGTGATCTACAGATGCTAAAGTTGCCAAATGCGCGCCGCCAAACACTACGAGCCTTTGCCGATCTCATGCTGCAGCAACCTGATTGCTTGCCAGAACAGTGGTTGGCATTGAAGGGGATTGGCCCATGGACCGTAAATTACGCCCGCATGCGGGGCTTACAGCACACCGATGTCTGGCTAGCCGGGGATTTAGGGATCCGTAAAGCCTTACAGCAACAGGGGGACACCGCATCGGATGAAGCACTAGCGCCCTGGCGCAGTTACGCCACACTACAACTTTGGTTACAGCAAGGAACATCCAATGCATGAATGCCTTATCACAAGCCCGCTTGGTCCCATTCAGGTAATAGCTAAACAAGAGCAGATTATCGCAGTGCGCTTTGTTACTGCCGATGAATTAACAAAAGGCCAGCACCCTGCTCATCCACGAGAGCATAAAGCCCCTGGCACAGCAGTTCTAAAACAAGCCTGTGAGCAGCTAGATCGCTATTTTGCTGGTGAATTGTCGCACTTTGAATTGGCATTAGCGCCAGAGGGCACGCAATTTCAACAGCAGGTTTGGCAGCAATTGCAAAGCATCCCTTATGGACAAACCTGCAGTTATCAAACAGTCGCAAACCGTATCAATAACCCCAAGGCAGTTCGTGCTGTTGGGTTGGCTAATAGCCGAAATCCGATTGCCATTATGATCCCCTGTCATCGGGTGATTGGCGCCAATGGCCATTTAACAGGATATGCAGGTGGGCTGGGAAAAAAAACCTGGTTACTCAGCCATGAGGGCTGGCAACCAGGAGAGCATGGCTGTTGAAGGATGGGCAACAGCCGTGAAACAGCGACATTTTTTAAAACTGGTACGACACGCCTAAACGAAATTCATTGGAGTGACTACCGCTGTTTAAGGCAACACTGGTACGCGCAGCCCAGTCAGGGCTGAAGAAATAAGCAATTCCGCCCCCCAGGCTGGCATAATCACGGCCAATGGTGTGATAACTTGCTTCGGCAAACCATTCCACCTCAGGAGTCAGCTTATCGGCGATACCAAAGCCCGCATAGATCCCAGTCTCACTGGCATCTTCAAATGCATGCTGTAAACCGCCCTGAATATAGGTTTGCACCGAAGGCGCAAAATCCAGCTGAAATCCGGTCAGGTAGTTTGCGCCCAGCGACAACTCGCTGACATCGACTGAGTGCTTTGATACACGGTTTAAATCGGCACGTACTACCCAGCTTGGTTCTAATTGATGGCTTAGGTTCAGGTAAGCTCCAGAACCGAAGTGATCAATGTAACCAAATCCAACATGATCCCAATTGACAGCAGTTGCACTTGCAGTAACGCTTCCCAGCACTACAGCACAAAATAATGGGCTCAGTTTTTTCATGTATTTCTCCTCAAAAGCTTGGCAGTTCAGTACGGATTATTGCCAAAACATGGTCGTTTTACGTTGAAGTTTGAGATTAACAAACAGCAGCTTAACTCAAACTGAATCGTGATAGTTTTATTAAATAGAATGGTTAGCGCAAAAATATGCAATTTTCTTTCTATGAAATCTATTATTAAATGCAGGTATTCCAACAGCGAAGGAGTACACCCATGACTGAACGTTCGATTAAGCAACTCATCCCAGCCCGGCAAGTATCCGATGGCGCCGGGGTTAAGATTCAGCGTAGCCTGGGGCTGACACAACAGTTACGACTGGACCCTTTTCTGATGCTGGATTGTTTCGGCTCGGATCAAGCCAGCGATTATCTGGCTGGTTTCCCGGCGCATCCTCACCGTGGTTTTGAAACCGTGACCTACATGCTGCATGGCCATATGCTGCATGAGGATCACATGGGCAATAAGGGTCACTTAAAAAGTGGTGGCGTGCAATGGATGACCGCAGGCCGGGGCATTATCCACTCCGAAATGCCGCAACAAGAATCAGGCTTGATGCAAGGCTTTCAGCTGTGGCTGAACTTACCCGCCACGGAAAAAATGAAAGACGCAGCCTACGTTGATATTGCCCCACAAGACATTCCGGTGCTGAAACTAGCTGATGGCGGCCAGGTGAAAGTGATTGCGGGCCAGTTTCGTAGTGAGCAACAACTCGATGGAGCCATTCGAGGCTTGAGTACTGACCCGCAATACTACGATGTGCATATCGCCGCCGGGCAATCAATCCAGATTGAACTGCCTGACGACTACCAGGCACTGGTGTATCCGTACGAAGAGGCAATCAGCATTGTGCACGGCGATACAAGTGATGCCGTTCAGCCACACCATGCGGCCGTCCTCACGGCAGGGAGCACGCTGCAACTGCAGGCACAACAAGCCAGCAAAGTACTGGTGCTTGCCGGTAAACCTATCGGCGAACCGGTAGCGCAATATGGGCCTTTTGTCATGAATAGCGCAGAAGAAATTGACCAGGCAATCCGCGATTATCAGGCCGGGACTCTGACTGGGGATAAGCCATTGCAATCCATTCAAATTTGAGGAGAAAAGCCGTATACTGCGGCTTTCTCCTTATTGAAGTTGGATGATGATGCAGCGTATTGGAATTATTGGTGCCATGGAACCGGAAGTGGCCCTTTTAAAACAACAACTTGTTCAGTCCACCACTGAGCAAGTTGGTCCCTATCAATTTTACTCTGGCCAGTTGGCTGGTCGTGATGTGGTACTGGTGCAATCAGGCATTGGAAAAGTTGCTGCGGCTCTGGCAACCAGCCTGATGATCCACCATTTTAAGGTAGATGCCGTTATCAACACCGGCTCAGCCGGTGGCTTTGATCCTGAACTACGGGTTGGCGATGTGGTGATCGGTGCTGAACTTTGCCACCACGATGTCGATGTCACCGCTTTTGGCTATGTACCGGGCCAGGTGCCTAATATGCCTGCCTTGTTGCTGTCCGATCCAACCTTGGTTCGCGCGGCCGAGAAAAGTATTGCCAGGTTAGGGGTCTGTAAAACAAAACGAGGGCTGATTGCCACCGGGGATAGCTTTATGTGTGACCCTGAGCGCATTCAAGCAACCCGTGCCACCTTTCCGACCATGCTGGCCGTCGAAATGGAGGGCGCTGCTATTGCGCAAGTCTGCTATCAAATGCAAGTGCCATGTCTGGTGATCCGCAGTTTAAGTGATATTGCTGGTAAAGAGTCGCCAGATTCCTTTGAAGCCTACCTGGCAGTAGCCTCCAAAAACAGCTCCGCCATGGTCATAGAGTTACTTCAGCAACTGTCGGCCAGCTAACCATGCCTGAGCACTGGATTGAGCTCACTCTACACAGCCCGCTACTGATGCTATTGGCTGTGTTGCTGGCTTATCTGTTGCCCTTACCAGATAGCTATCACCCTCTTACCTTTTTCCGCTTTTTTGCCCAGCGACTTGGCCAGAAAGTGAACCCGGATCCAGAACGCAGTCGCCAGCAACAACGACTATCCGGCACCCTGGCAATCGCAGTGGCGATACTGCCCTGGTTGTTTATACTGGTCGCCTTTTTACAACTGTCAGCCCTGCCCCAGGTGTTTGAAGCTATCTTGTTGTACTTGTTGTTGGATATCAGCAGCAGACGGCAGCGGATCGTCAAGTTGCAACAGGCGCTGCAACAGCAACAATTGAGCTTAAGTCGCGACCTGGCCAGCCTGTCTTTATTACGTCAAACCCGCCCGCTAAGTGCGCTTGGCTTGAGTAAGGCCGCCATAGAAAGTTTGTGGCTCAACTTCAGCCAAGTCTGGTTTACTACCCTACTTTGGTTTTTACTGTTTGGTATCTGGCCAGCGCTGGTGGTTCGGTTGCTTGCTATTTTGCATCAAGAGTGGAGCACCAAGTTGCAGCATAATCGCGATTTTGGTGTCGCCACAGCCTGGCTAAGCGATTGGCTGCAAAAACCCGGCTACTGGCTGTGTTTTTTCCTGATCTGCCTGCGCTTTCGATGCCGCCGCAGTATCCAGCGCTACCGGCAACAGACGCCCAGCTATTTTCACCGCGCCCAGCTGGCATGCCTGGCTGGGGTCAGCGCTAGCTTAAACTGTCGCCTGGGTGGGCCAGTGCTCTATAATACAGACAAAGTGCAGCGCGATAAAATTGGCCAGGCTGAGCCAGAGCCTGATCATCGGACCCTAAAAAACGCCTTGCTGATGCAGCAAAGCCTTATCTGGTTCAGTCTTGTTCTGCTGCTGGCTTATACGCTGCTCTGGTGGGCGGCATTTTTCTACTGAGCAAGTCTGGACTTATCAAGCCAGCTAAGTATAGTAAGACTTTGTTAAAACAGAACAATAACCAAGAGTAAAATCAGTGTTTCAACAGAACCCAATAGAAACCAGCTTGTTGACTAAGGAGTCCGTGTGAAGCACAGCTCAACTGGTCTTTTTTGGTTCGGGCTACTGCTGTTTATCAGCCATGTTACCTTGGCAAAACCTGTTCTGTTGCCACTGACACCAGAACAGGGCTTATCGCAAGGCACTGTCAGCAACATGATGCTGGATAAAGACGGTTTTCTCTGGCTGGCCACGCAAGGTGGCTTGAATCGCTACGACAGCAGCCGGGTGATTCAATTAAGCAACGAGCAACAAACTCTGCAAGACGCAGCTTTTGTGACCTCGCTGCAACGGGACGATGGCAGTATCTGGGTCGCTTCGGCCCAGGCCGGAGTGTATCGTTTTAACCCCGAGCAAGGCTGGCTTGAACTTCAGTTCTCGATGCCAACCATTCGTGAGCGCAGCCAGGCTCAGTTGATCACTGATATGATTGAGTTATCCGATCAGCAGTTGCTGGTCTCCACCAATCTGGCCGTCTTTGTATTGCAAACCGACAGCGGTGAAACGACCAAGCTATTTCAACTGTCGGATGACGATCCCAATGAACGCTTTATTCGCACCTTGTATCATCATGATGGTCAGGTTTTCATCGGTAGCAATGACCGTCTGAGAGTGTTGGAGCTTCAAAGCAAGCAAATGCATCAGCTCTCTTACCTGCCAACCGATGCAAACGACAATCAGCGCCATATCAAATTTTTCTCTGTCAAGGATGAGCAATTATGGATTGGAGCCGTTGAAGGACTCTATAGCATCGCCTTAGCTGATCTTACGGCTTACCTTAAATCCGCACAGCCCCTGTTGGCACAAGAGCGCTTTGCCGCCCGGAATATCTGGCATGTCGAGTGGCAGGATAATGAAGCGGTGATTGCCACAGAACTCGGTCTGTATCGTTTTCAACCCCATGATAATCACTACCAATTTCTCTGGAGCTTTAGCGACAGCCAATTCGGCCTGACCGATCCAAATATGATCAGTCTGGTTCGAGACCATTCTGGTGGCTTCTGGTTAGGCACCCGTTACGATGGGGCTTATTACTGGCACCCAAGAAGCATGGCATTCAGCCACCTTGGACATGGCACAGACAACCAGAATGCTTTCAGCGATTTACGTGTGCATGCGATGGCAGAGACTGAGCCGAATCACCTCTGGGTCGGTACCAGCAACGGCTTGAACCGGCTTGACCTACAGCACGGTGACATCGAGCAATTTTTAGTCAATCCCGATCCGAAAGCCTTTTGGCATGAAACCACCATTTTAAATATTTTCCCGGAGACTGAGCATCAGGTCTATTTCAGCTCACCATATGGTTTGTTTTTATTTGATGCACAGCTCAATGAGTTACTGCCTCTGGCGGTACAAAATGAAGTGCAACACAGCTTGTTAGGCCAGGGAGCTGGTTTTTTCTGGCGGGATCGGCATGGCGACTTCTGGTTTAACAAAGAACAGCAGTTTTATCGTTATCAACCCGAACGTGGCCGTATTCAGGTCATCAATGGTCTGCAGCCTCTGACATCCAGCTCCTTTGGTGGTTTTCTCGGCTATCTGCCCGGCTCAGAACATCAACTGCTGCTGTCCGCTGCCGATCAACTGTGGCAATACGATATCAACACGGAACAACTGACGCTTCGCTACGAAGCCAGTAACTTTAACCCGGGTTTATCGCGATTTGCTGATAATGTGCTAATGGATCAACAACAGCAGTTATGGGTTGCATTCAATGGTGTGGGTTTGCTGGTTTTTAGCCTGCCAGATTTCGAGTTGCTGCATCACTTTCATCAACACAACGGATTGGAAAGCAACCTGGTGTTTAGCTTGCAAGAAGATCGGCATGGGTTTATCTGGTTTGCCAACCACCATGGTCTATTTCGCATGAACCCGGAAAACTTCCATACCGAGCGTTTCAGCAAAGATGATGGCCTGATCACGCATGAGTACAATGGCCGGGCTGGCTTAACATTGCAAAATGGAAACCTGGCCTATGGCAGCATGCAAGGCCTGACGATGATCCAGCCTGACCAGTTGTTGGATATCGACAGTAGCCCAACTGCGGTGATCACGGAGCTAAACTTGCTTGATGGCAGCTTTAGCACGCCTTATGGTCTACTGAATGAGCAACATTTTTCATTACCCCACGATGCTGAAGGATTAAAACTGAATTTTAGCAGCATGAATTTTCGTGATAAAAATAAAGTACGCTTTCGGGTGTGGCTGGAAGGCAAACAGCAATTCAGTTTCCCAGAGCAAACCGAAACGCAGCTCATCATCCCCAAGCTGCCAGCCGGTGATTATGTGTTTCATGTGGTTTCCGTCTCACCGGCCACGGGCCAGGAAAGTGAACCTGCCCGACTGCGCTTAAGCATTACCCCAGCCTGGTGGGCTTCGGTCTGGGCCTATACATTCTATACTGTGGTTGTATTAGTTATCGTGCTGCTCTGGCTACGAAACCGGCAGCAACATCAACGCATACTGGCCACAGCACATCGTAAAGTCAAAGCCAGTGAACAACGCTTGAAGTTAGCCCTGGCAGCGGTTGACAGCGGAGCCTGGGAGTGGCTGGCCAAACAAAACAGCTTGTATGCCAACCGGGTGCATACCATGCTGGGGTATCGTGAAGCTCTGAACCCACTCACTTTGGAACAACACCTGTCCTTGATCCACCCTGAAGATAAAGCAGGCTTCCTGCAAAGCTGGCAGCGTTTTACCGAGCAGCAGGATATCAGCTTTGACCATACCTACCGATTGCAACACAAAGACGGGCACTGGCTGTGGTTTCGTGATATCGGCAAAATTGCTGAAGTGGATGACAACGAACAAGTTCTGCGTGTCATGGGCACCTTCAGTAACATTACTGAAACCCGTGCCAGCCAGGAAAAAGCACGGCTATTTGGTGAAGCCTTCCAAAAAACCCGCGACTGGGTGGTCATCCTCGATGAGAAACAGCGCATGATAGCGGCCAATCAATCCTTTGCCGATGCCTTTGGGCCAGTCGAGCATTACATGAGTAACCCTCAGACGCATCACCTTGGGATCGGCCTGGACCGCCGCCGGTATTACACCAAATTATTGAATGACTTTACCGTGAACCAGCATTGGCAAGGTGAAGAGCTTATTATTACTCCAGACGGACGCGAGCGGCCTACGCTGATCAACATCAGTGCAGTGGGGGATCAGCAAAAAGTGGGCTTCTTCGTTCTGGTGTTTACCGATATTACCGATCAAAAGCTGGCTGAAGATGAATTGCGCTACCTGGCCAATTACGATGCGTTAACAGGCTTGCCAAACCGGGCCTTACTGATGGATCGCATTCATCATGGGATAGAAAATGCCAAACGCGCTAAACGTGCACTGGCGCTTTGCTTCATCGACCTGGATAAATTTAAGCAAATTAATGACTCACTTGGCCATGACATTGGTGATTTACTGCTAAAAGAAGTGGCCCGGCGTTTAAACCTGACATTACGGGAAAGCGATACCGTGGCGCGTTTGGGTGGAGATGAGTTTGTCGTGCTGCTGGAAGGCTACAAAAACCATGACAACATCAATCACGTATCACGTAAGATGCTGCACATTATTGGTGAACCCATGCAACTTGGACCTCACACAGTCGCGGTGTCACCCAGCATTGGTATTGCCGTGTATCCGGACGATGCCTACACCGCCATCGAGCTGTTAAAGCATGCTGACGTTGCCATGTACCATGCCAAAGAAAGTGGTCGCAACAACTTTCAGTTTTTTACCCAAGAAATGAATGACAAGGCACATATGCAGCTGGCTCGGGAAACTCGCTTACGTAAAGCCTTTCAACAACATGAATTCGTCAACTATTACCAACCGATTATCCACAGCCGTGATAAAACAGTGGTCGGTGTGGAAGTTTTACTGCGCTGGTATAGCAGCGATGGCGTCGTATCACCGGCTGAGTTTATCCCGCTGGCTGAAGATTTGAGTCTGATTATTCCAATGACGCACGCTCTGCTGGAACGAGCATTATCAGATTTACAGCATTGGCGGTCCTTTGGTCACCAGCTGTATCTTTCCGTCAACTTATCAGCGCGCCATCTCGAGCACCAGACGCTGGCCGAACAAACAGCAGCACTGCTGGCAAAGTTTAAGCTGCCAGCAGATTGCCTGCGTTTTGAAGTGACCGAAAGTGCCTTGATGCGTGATCATGAAAGTGCCATTGCCACCATGCATCAGCTGGGGGATCTGGGCATTAAGCTGGCCTTGGATGACTTCGGTACCGGTTACTCGTCGTTAAAGTATTTGAAAGAGTTGCCCATCAATGCCATTAAAATCGATCGCAGCTTTGTGAAGGATATTGGTATCGATCAAAATGATGAAATCATTATCGAAACCATGCTCAACATGGCGGAAAGTCTTGGCATGTATTGCGTTGCCGAAGGGGTGGAAACTGAGCAACAGCTCGCTTTCTTCACACAACGTGAGTGTTATCTGATCCAAGGCTATTTCTTTGCTCAACCCATGCCTGCTGTGCAGCTGATACATTTACTGCAAAGTAAGCGCTTTGGTTCAGGCACGGCCAATCAGCCTTAATCTTTGTTCACTAACCCCAAAGCCTCACCACTTCGGTGAAACCTTTTGCTACACTAGGCACCTTTATCCTCTCAGAGCACGACGATGCAACCAAACTTATTGAAAGGTGCTCTTTTGCTGCTATTGGCCGAGGCCTGTTTCGCAGGCATTGGCGCTTTGGTGAAATACAGCAGCGGTCTGGCCAGTGAGGCCCAGATCGTTTTCTTTCGTAATGGCTTTGCCCTGCTGTTGATGCTGCCTTTTTTGTTTACCCATGGCTTTGGTTTATTGAAAACCAAACGCTGGCACCTGCACGCTTTTCGCGCCCTGACTGGCTTGGTCTCCATGTACTGTTTCTTTTACGTGCTCGGCCAGTTGCCCTTAGCACAAGCTATGGCTGTATTACTATTATCGCCGTTTATTGTGCCCATCATTGCCAGGGTCTGGTTAAAAGAAAGCCCCAGTCAAATTACGCTTATTGCTATCGCTCTGGGCTTTATCGGTGTATTGCTGGCTCTGCCTGCACCAGCTGCCGACCTGACCTGGGTATTGCTGATCGCTTTAGCCGCTGCCTGCCTGGTGGCCATGACCAAAACCACCATTCGCGCGATGGCCAGTACCGAGCCCGCCGTGCGCACTGTGTTCTATTTTTCGCTGTTAACTGCGGTATTCTCGGTACTGCCGCTGCCTTTTTACTGGCAACCTCTAGCCTGGCAGGCCTGGCTGGCTTTTCTGGGCATGGGGGCACTGGCAGCCATTGGCCAGCTGGCCATGACGCAGGCATATACCCTGGCACCCGCCAGTGATATTGGCATGTGGACCTACAGCAGCGTGGTATTTGCTGGCTTATTTGGCTATTTCTTCTGGCAGGAACCTGTCACTATGAGTTGGCTGGCTGGCGTGCTGGTGATCTTTTATGCAGGCTACGTCACTACCCGGCAACGCTTGTGGTAAACCAGCTGGCCCCCTGAGCGAATAACTCAACACGAATGATCACTGGCACTTCGTCAACAGCTACGGTAAAATATGCGCCCTTTTCGCACAGTAATCGACACAGGCACCAACAACGCATGAGCAAAAAGTTACACATCAAAACCTGGGGTTGCCAGATGAATGAATACGATTCATCCAAGATGGCTGATCTGCTGGATTCTACACATGGTTACACGCTGACCGATGAGGCAGAAGAAGCCGACGTGATCCTGCTTAACACCTGCTCAATCCGGGAAAAAGCTCAGGAAAAAGTGTTTCACCAGTTGGGTCGTTGGCGCCCGCTGAAAGAAAAGAATCCAAAGCTAGTGATTGGTGTCGGTGGCTGTGTTGCTTCGCAAGAAGGTGCTGCCATTCGCGAGCGCGCGCCTTACGTCGATATCGTTTTTGGCCCACAAACCCTGCATCGCTTGCCCGAGATGATTAATTCGGTGCATGGTGATCGTTCCCCTGTGGTCGATATTTCCTTTCCAGAAATTGAAAAATTCGACCGGCTGCCAGAACCAAAAGCCGAAGGGCCAACGGCCTTTGTTTCCATTATGGAAGGCTGCTCCAAGTACTGCAGCTTTTGTGTGGTGCCGTACACCCGTGGTGAAGAAGTCAGTCGCCCGCTGGATGATATTCTGTTTGAAATAGCGCAACTTGCCGCTCAGGGCGTCCGTGAGGTCAACTTACTGGGCCAGAATGTCAATGCCTACCGTGGTGCTACGCATGATGGCAATATCTGTAGCTTTGCCGAGCTATTGGCGCTGGTTGCTGCCATTGATGGCATTGATCGCATTCGTTATACCACCTCACACCCGGTTGAATTTACCGACGATATCATTGAAGCCTATCAGCATATTCCAGAGCTGGTTGATCATTTGCATCTGCCAGTTCAGTCTGGCTCGGATCGCATTTTAACCTTGATGAAGCGCGGCCATACCGCGCTGGAGTTTAAAGCTCAGATCCGCAAGCTAAAGCGGATCCGCCCCAACCTGAGCATGTCGTCCGACTTTATCATTGGCTTCCCCGGTGAGACCGCCGATGACTTTCAGGCGACGATGGATCTGATCCAAGCCATTGATTTCGATATGAGCTTCAGCTTTATATACAGTGCCCGCCCAGGGACTCCGGCAGCCGATTTGCCTGATGATGTCAGTGACGATGAGAAAAAACAGCGGCTGTATATTTTGCAGGATCGTATCAACCAGCAAGCCCTTCGTATCGCCCGTGGTATGCTGAATACCGAGCAACGTATCCTGGTTGAAGGCCCATCCAAGAAAAACCTGATGGAATTATGTGGCCGTACCGAGAACAATCGTGTGGTGAATTTTGAAGGCGATCCTAAACTGATTGGTCAATTCGTTGATGTGCTCATCACCGATGTCTATGCTAACTCGCTGAAAGGTCGTTTGCTACGCACTGAACAGGAGATGGGATTGCGTCGGGCGGTATCACCGCAACAAATCCTGGCCAAGCAACCAAAAACGGATGAACTGGGTGTCACTCAGTTTGCACCGTAATGTCCACATTCCGGGCTGTTATGCAGCCCATAGTCATATGAGAGCCAGCGGTTGAGCACAGACATTATTACCAAAGAGTTCAGTATCACACCAGCAGAGCGACAACGTTTACTATCGCTGTGTGGGCCTTTCGATGAACACCTGCGCTTATTGGAGAAACGACTGCAACTGGATGTCGCCCATCGCGATGAGCAGTTTAAGCTCAAAGGCAGCATCAGTGCAGTGAAAGCGGGCCATTTCGTGTTGGAACAGCTTTACCGTGCCACCGATCAGCAAGGCAAGGTGCAAGAGCTTACCACCGAGCAAGTGCATTTAATGATCCAGCAAGCTCAGAATGTAAACGAGCAGCAAGAATCTGCCACTGGCTTTAGCCTGAAAACCAAGAAAGGTTTATTGACTCCGCGCAACCCTCACCAACAACATTACGTAGAAAACATACTCAAACACGATGTCATATTTGGTATCGGACCGGCGGGCACGGGTAAAACTTACCTGGCCGTGGCCTGTGCGGTCGATGCGCTGGAAAAAAACCTGGTCCGACGCATTGTTTTAACCCGCCCGGCGGTTGAAGCCGGAGAAAAACTGGGTTTCCTACCCGGTGATTTGTCGCAAAAAGTCGATCCCTATTTACGCCCTTTGTACGATGCGCTGTTTGAAATGCTTGGCTACGACAAAGTCGAAAAATACCTGGAACGTGGCATTATTGAAATTGCACCGCTTGCTTATATGCGCGGTCGCACCCTGAATGATGCCTTTATCATTTTGGATGAAAGCCAGAACACCACGGTTGAGCAGATGAAAATGTTTCTGACCCGCATTGGCTTTAACTCCAAAGCGGTGATCACAGGTGATATCACACAGGTTGACTTGCCTCGCGGTCAGTATTCCGGTTTAAAGCATGCGATTGATGTGCTTTCTAAGGTGGATGCCATAAGTCTGAACTACTTTGATGCCAAAGATGTGGTGCGCCACCCGATTGTGCAAAAAATCGTCATGGCCTATGAGGCGTATGAAGCTGCCACTCAACAAAGCGATACCAAACCAGCGGACAAAACTGCGGCAGCGCCAAAGCAGGCTCGGACACGTCGCAGTAAAAACGAACAAGGCAGCTCGTCGTGAAGTTGGATCTCGACCTGCAAGTTGCCACTGACTCCAGCTCCTTGCCTACTCAAGATGATTTTGTACAATGGGCCAGCCTGGCGCTGACAGACTATCGCTCTGAAGCTGAACTGACTATCCGGCTGGTGGATACCACGGAAAGCCAACAGCTCAATCATCAGTATCGTGGTAAGGATAAAGCAACCAACGTACTGAGCTTTCCATTTGAAAACCCGCCAGGCCTGACCCTGCCGTTGATCGGTGATTTAGTGATCTGCGCAGCCGTGGTTGAGCAGGAAGCTGCAGAGCAAGGCAAAACAACTCAGGCTCATTGGGCGCACATGGTCATTCATGGATGCTTGCATTTATTGGGTTTTGACCATATAAAGGATGACGAAGCCAATGAAATGGAGCAGCTGGAAATCGCCCTGCTTGCCACACTTGGATTCAATAACCCTTACCTGACGGATGCAGAGTAAGAACCTTATGATCAGTTGGAGCAAACATTTCACCAATGAGTGAAGATAACCCCCACTCGAGCCGCGGCTCTGCCTCGAAGACCTGGCTGGAACGCATTGCCAGTTTATTTAATGCAGAGCCACAAGATATCAGTGAACTGGAGCACATCATCAGTGAAGCCGCAAACCGGCATCTGATTGATGAAGATACCAAAGGTATGCTGCATGGCGTGCTGGATGTATCCAGTAT
>JAIUMG010000030.1 GCA_022565655.1 Alkalimonas sp. | reverse complement strand
AATGGTACCCAGTGCCAAAGCGCGCCGCATCGAGTGCCGCTTCCCGGATCCGGCTGCCAACCCGTACCTGGCGTTTGTGGCTCAGCTGATGGCAGGCATCGACGGCATTCAGAACAAAATCCACCCAGGCGATGCCATGGATAAAGATCTGTATGATTTGCCCGCTGAAGAAGCAGCCAACATTCCTCAGGTTTCGACGTCACTGACCGAAGCACTGGATGCACTGGATCAATCACGTGCCATCTTTACCAAAGGCGGCGTTATGTCTGACGACATGATCGATGCTTACATTGGCATCAAGCGTGAAGAAGCTCGCCGCGTCAATACTGCAATTCATCCACTTGAGTTTGAACTGTATTACAGCGTCTAATCAACCAGACCCGTGTATCGACACTGCAAACCCGCCACCTGGCGGGTTTTTTATGCGCTCTTCACACGGCCAGATCGTAACAACTAGAAAAAAGACTAAAAACGGCGTAGAGTGAATAGCTGAAACAACATACTACTGACAGGAAAAATACCTGCAATGTACCGACTGCTTACAGTGTTGCTTACCTTTTTACTGTGTTGCCCTGCAGCAGTGCTGGCCGGCGATAATAAAGTCTATGTTTACCGTGACCACAACGGCGTGCTGGTGTTTTCTGACAGCCCCAAACCTGGTTCTGAAGAACTCAAGCTCAGTAATCGGGCCAATATCATGGAATCCACTGAACCCTTTCAGGCTCGACAAGAAGTCAAAACAGAGCCATTTTCCATTGAGATTGAACATCCGAAGCATGAAGGTACCGTCCGGGAAAACACCGGTACCGTCTATGTGTCTGGTCGCATTGCACCTCGCTTCCCCAGAGGGTTTCACGTGCGCCTATTACTGAATGGTGAAACAACCGGACAGCTGCAAACCAACACCACTTTTGTCCTTAGAGACCTGGACCGCGGTGAGTATCAACTGCAAATGCAACTGCTTGATCAAAGCGGCAAGCTTATTGCAGCAAGTGATACCATCACCTTCTATTTGCATAGAGCCTCGGTGATAACCCCTGGTTAGGGCATTTGCGGTGCATTATTAGCTAGAATCACTTACACTGACATCGCAAATGCACCATTTTGGTGCGAGAGGATTAGGTGTGAGCGAATTAAAGACAAACAACACAACACAAATTGAATTCCCGCCTGAGCTGGTAGCCGATCTACTGAGTACCGCGGTGCTTATCCTGGATCAGCAGCTGCACATCTGTTCTTTTAATGCAGCCTGCAGCGCTGTGCTTGGTATCAGTGAAAAGCGCCTGAGCGGTCAGTACTTCCCTGGCCTGTTTCAACATAGCGAGCTCAGCAAAGAGCCGCTTCGTCATGCCTTAGAGCAACAGAAGAGCATCGCGATTAGCGATGCTCAGACCATTCTGCATGATGGCCACCCAACCTTGCTGGATGTGTATCTGACCCCCTTTAGTCATGAGCAGCACGATTACCTATTGCTGGAAATTCGCCAAATCGACCGGCAGCGCAAAATCAGTCAGGACAATGTGCAACAGCACCAGCATCATGCAGCCCGCGAGCTGGTACGTAACCTGGCACATGAAATTAAAAACCCACTGGGAGGCTTGCGCGGTGCCGCGCAATTGCTCGAGTCATCGTTGGATGAAGAGCAAAGAGAATACACCCAATTGATCATTGCCCAGGCCGACCGACTGCGCAAACTGGTGGATCGCCTACTTGGGCCCTACCGTCCTCCTCAGCAGCAGTTTGCAAATCTGCACCAGGTGATCGAGCAGGTGTACCAGCTGGTCATGTTGGATAATGCGTCTGAAGTCAGCATACAACGCGATTACGATCCGAGTATCCCGGTGTTTCGTTTCGACCCGGAGCTGATTGAGCAAGCCTTACTGAATATCGTGCGTAACGCACAGCAAGCGCTGCAACAAGGCGGCACGATTCTGCTGCAAAGCCGGATCCTGTATCAACACACCTTGCATGGGCAGCGTCATAAACTGGTTGCGGCCATCAAAGTGATTGATGATGGCCCCGGCATTCCTGCCGATATCAAGGATACGCTGTTTTATCCGATGGTCAGTGGCAAAGCCGGTGGTACCGGGCTCGGCCTGACCATCGCACAGACCTTACTGCACCAACATGGCGGCTGGATCGACTGTGACAGCTGGCCTGGCCACACTGAATTTACCCTTTATCTTCCAATCAGTGATACAAAGGAAGCACTATGAATCAAGATGTATGGATCATTGATGATGACAACTCCATTCGCTGGGTGCTGGAGAAAGCTCTGGAACGTGCGAACATTCCCTGCGAAAGTTTTGCTTCAGCCGATTTGATGCTTCAACGCTTGGAGTTCCAGCAGCCAGCGGTGGTGTTATCCGACATCCGAATGCCTGGCACAGACGGCATGGTATTGCTTGAGCGTTTGCAGCAACTGACCCCGGAGTTGCCGGTGATCATTATGACGGCACACTCCGATCTGGACAGTGCCGTCAATGCTTTTAAAAGTGGCGCCTTTGAATATTTGCCTAAACCCTTTGATATGGACGAAGCCGTGGCTTTAATCAGCCGCGCTCTGGAACACAGCAAAGCCCGCTCGCAAAAAAGTAAGGCCACCAAGCCACAACTGTTACCGGAAATTATCGGTGAAGCACCGGCGATGCAGGAAGTATTTCGCGCCATTGGCCGCTTATCCCGCTCCAGCATCAGCGTACTGATCAATGGCCAGTCCGGTACGGGGAAAGAACTGGTGGCCCATGCTTTGCACAAGCACAGCCCGCGCAGCGAACAACCCTTTATCGCCTTGAATATGGCCGCCATACCAAAGGATTTGATTGAATCGGAATTGTTTGGTCATGAAAAAGGGGCTTTCACCGGGGCTGGCTCAGTGCGCAAGGGTCGCTTTGAACAAGCCGATGGCGGCACCCTGTTTCTGGATGAAATTGGTGACATGCCGCTGGATGTGCAAACCAGGCTGTTACGTGTTCTGGCCGATGGCCAGTTTTACCGGGTCGGTGGCCATCAGGCCATCAGTGTCGATGTACGCATTATCGCAGCCACTCACCAACATCTGGAGCAATTGGTGGCCCAGCACCTGTTCCGGGAAGATTTATACCACCGCCTGAATGTCATTCGGGTGCATTTACCCCGCTTAAAAGAACGGCGGGAAGACATTCCAGCACTGGCCAGACACTTTCTGCAGCAAGCAGCAAAAGAATTGAATGTAGAAGCCAAGCAGCTAAACGCAGAATGCGAGCGTTTTCTGCAGCAACTGCCTTGGCCTGGCAATGTTCGCCAGTTGGAAAATACCTGTCGCTGGCTCACTGTGATGGCCAGTGGCAAGCACATTTTAATGTCTGATTTACCACCTGAGTTGATGGAAAGTGCCGCAGAAACCTCAGACGGCTCGCCAAGCAGCCCGACAGACTCAAGCTGGCAGGAAGGCTTTAAACAGTGGTTGCAGCAGCAATTATTGCAAGGCAAACAAAATATCCTAACCGACGCCACCACCATGGTGGAAACGATGGCGTTGCAGCAAGCGCTGCAATTTACCCATGGTCACAAGCAAGAAGCTGCGCGTTGCCTGGGTTGGGGGCGCAATACGCTAACCCGCAAGCTGAAGGAGCTGGATTTGCCGGGTGGTTAACACCCGGCAAAATTAGTGGGCTAACAGGCCATTATAACGCCGAGCTGCCCTGACGTTGCCAACGCGATGCCCGTTTAGCACTTCGTTGCCGTGGTTGCTTCTGCTGCCACTGTTGCAGCTGCTCTTCAGTTAAAATCTGCTGCACCGCATGGCGCCATTGCAACACAGCCAGCTGACGCTCTAACCTCGATTGCTGCTGTTGCTCCAGCAGAATTCGTGCCTGCGTTTCATCAAAGTAATCGGCTTGCAGCAAAGCCTGAAGGGCCTGCTGCTGTTTGCCACGCTCCTGACGTGAGCCTTGAGCTGTTAACTGCTGCCGAAACGTCTGGTGCAATGCTTTCAACTCTTGTTGTTGCTGCTCTGTCAACTCAAGGCCGTGCAGCCTTGGGTATCCGCCCCGTGCGTGCCGATATGACTTTTTCGTCAGGTTACGGCTATCAGTTGCCTTGACGGATTCTTCATAAGCCATGGTTTCAACGGCCATCGCTGGTGTCATCAGCAACCAAGATGAACACACCACCACACTGGATACCAACTGGACTAATTTCATAATCAAATCTCCTGTAATGAACCATTCCAAGGTTAGCACCCTGAATGCAAAGCAGTGCAAAGGCCGTGTAAAGGTTAGGTAAAGATGTGTTCCCCTCTCGCTGATGCAGGTACACTACCTCTTAACAGCCCTGAGTACGAAACTGTCCCGAGGACAGAGCAACAAGGAACAAAAAAGCAATGAACCGGATCCTGATGATTGATGATGATGTCACCCTGACTGAATTGGTCCGCGACTACTTGCTGCTGGATGGCTTTCAATTTGACGCCATTCACGATGGTCAGGCCGGTCTGATTGCTGCCCAGCAGTCGAATGTCGACTTGTTGTTACTGGATGTGATGTTACCCGGCATGGACGGGCTGACCTTATTAAAAACCTTGCGAAAAACCAGCCACTGCCCGGTGCTGATGCTGACGGCTCGTGGCGATGATATTGATCGGATCCTCGGTCTCGAGCTGGGAGCCGATGACTACCTGGCAAAGCCGTTTAACCCACGTGAGCTGGTGGCAAGGATCAAAGCAATTCTGCGTCGTATCGAGCTGGTCAACCAGGCACAGCATGAAGGCAGCCAGCCATTGGAGCTGCATGATCTGCGGCTAGACCCACAAAGTCGTCAGGTGCATTGTCAGGAGCAAGAGGTTCAACTAACCGCGACAGAATTCCAGCTGCTGGAATACCTGATGCGCCATGCAGGCCAGGTGGTCAGCAAAGAAGTACTGAGCCAAACGGTGCTGGGTCGTCCTTTGCAACTGCATGATCGCAGCCTGGATATGCACTTAAGCAATATACGTCGGAAAATCAACAGCTCTAGCCCGGAGTCCTATATCCAGACCTTACGCGGTAGTGGTTACCGCTTTTTACCGACGGCAGGATAACCGCCATGACATTACATCCTTCCCATTATTTGGCCAGCCGGATATTTCTCTGGTTCTGGCTGGTGATCCTGGCCACCGTGGCGGGCACCCTGCTCATCTCAAAAGGAGTACCGGAAAAAACTGAAATACGGCGCTTACCCCCCCCGGTGCAACAGCAACTGCAGGGGATTGCCAATCGCTATGCTGAAGCAGGCTCAGTCGAGCAATTACTAGAACGACTGGCTAGCCGTCGTCAGGGCCGCTGGTTGCTGGTCGATCCTCAAGAGCAGCGCGTGTTAAACCCAGCCGGCTTGCCAGCACAGTTCGATCATAACTGGCTGACTGAGCTCTCTCAATTGGAGCAGGCTCGCTTATTGCGCCACTCGAACCTGTATCTGGCCGGCCCTTTCCCAGTGCAGCTGGATGGGCAGTCACTGGCCCTGTATCAACAACGCCAGCGACCAGAGCAACCCTGGTGGCATTTAAGTGCCATGCCTCAGCAGCTGTTGTTGATCAGTTTGTTTATCTTTTCTGCCATTGCCAGCTTGATTCTGGCCGTCTCCATTACCCGGCCACTGCGTGAATTGCTGCACAGTTATGCGACCTTTTCATCCGGTCAGCTCGATCATCGGCTGCAACGCTTAGCCAACCGTCGGGATGAACTGGGGGCACTCGGGCGTGGCTTTAATGCCATGGCTGATCGCATTCATTCCTTGCTGCAAGGGCAACAACGCCTGTTGCGGGATGTTTCGCATGAACTGCGCTCACCGTTAACACGGGCTCAGTTGGCGTTGGCACTGGAGGCGCGTCAGGGCCAGGGCACTCAACTGCCACGATTGCAGCAAGAGCTGGAGCATGTCGATCAGTTACTGGAAGAGCTGCTGACCTATAGCCGCCTGCATAATGGCCATTACCCGTTTGAGCCAGAGGCTTTTGATCTGACAGAGCTTATACAACAATTGTTTGCCACCAACCAGGTTGAAGCGGATGCAAAACAGCAAGTATTGCATTGCCAGACAGAAGCAAGCCACTCGCTGGTAGCGGATAAACGTTTGCTCAGTCGGGCGCTGGAAAATGTGTTGCGTAATGCCATGAAATACAGCCCGCCACAAAGCCGGATCGAGTGCCAGATTGCCTCCGAACCATCAGGGGTTCATATCCGTTTTTGCGATCAGGGCCCTGGTGTCCCCGAAACACAGCTGCATGCTATTTTTGATCCCTTTTACCGAGTATGCGACAGTCGCACCAGTCACACTGGTGGCACTGGCCTGGGGTTAGCCATTGCCGCTGAGTCCATTCGGCAACATCAAGGCACCATCACCGCAGCAGCCAATGTTCCACAGGGGTTGTGCATTAACATCTGGCTGCCGGTCAGTGCCTCGAACCAAACATCGACAGGACAAAAAGAATGAGTGTAATCCAAGCGCCAGCAACAATTCACCTGCGACCCCGCTGTACAGCCGATGACTTTAAAGCAGGCTGGCCGGTTCACTTGCATGATTTTTGGCAGCAGCTGCACCATGGTACGTTGCAAAATGCTCGTGGCCAGACTTTGCACTATTACTATCACCGGGTACCCGAAGCCACAACAGCTATTGTGATTAGCAGCGGCCGCATTGAAATGGCCGTGAAATACAGCGAGGTGATGTACGATATTGTCGGTGCCGGCTGCAGTGTCTTTATTCTTGATCATTGTGGTCAGGGCCACTCTGACCGTGAGCTGGACGATCCACAAAAAGGCCACATCCAGCACTTCGATCATTACAGCGCTGATTGGCATCAGTTTATTGAGCGGATTGTACAACCACAGCAGCATCAACGGCTTATCGCTCTGTGTCACTCCATGGGCAGCGCTATTTTCTGCAATTATCTGCTGAACTACCCAAAGCAGCCGTTTGCCGGTGCGATCCTCAGCTCCCCGATGCTTGGTATCTACACCGCAGGCATTCCCATGCCGCTGTTGATCCCTGGTGTAGCGGCTCTGAACTGGCTGGATCAACGGCTGCATCAACAAAGCAGTTATTTGCCAGGTCAGGGCCCTTACCAAGCGGACGCATTTCATCACAACCGCCTGACTCGCTGTCAGCAGCGCTATCAATGGTTTCAAAGCCTGTATCAAGCTCAGCCAGAGCTACAACTCGGCGGCGTCACCTTAAGCTGGCTGATTGCGGCCTGGCAGGTCATTCAACGTTTGCAGCAAGAAGGCGCAGCCATCACATTGCCCCTATTGGTCTTGCAAGCTAAAGCAGATAAAATCGTCTGCAATCGTTATCAGCGGCGTTTTGTCAAACAGCGGCCAGCGTCACGTCACTTGATCCGCATCGATGGAGCCCGCCACGAGCTGTTGATGGAGCAAGATGATAGTCGCGCCCAGTGCTACCAAGCGATGAACGACTTTATCAATGCGTTAGCGCGCTAACCACCACCGCTAAAATCGTGCTGACGCCAGGCTTCATAGCCAATAATGGCAACCGCATTGGATAAGTTCAGGCTACGATTGGCCGATTGCATTGGAATACGGATACGTCGATCCGCCGCAAACGCATCGCGAACATCGTCCGGTAACCCGGACGTCTCTGAGCCAAACAACAACACATCACCGATCTGGTACTGCACCCGGTGATAGCTCTGGCTGCCTTTGGTGGTACACGCCAGTATCCGTCGCCCTGCCATGGCTTTTGCAAAGCTTGGGTAGTTCGGATGTCGCTGCACCCGGGTTAAATCATGGTAATCCAGCCCGGCACGCCGTAGTTTTTTTTCTTCCAAATCGAATCCCAAAGGTTCAATCAGGTGCAGCTGCGCCCCCATATTGGCACAGAGCCGAATGATATTACCGGTGTTCGGTGCAATTTGTGGCTCGAATAAAGCAATTTCAAACATAAGATTCCTGAAAAAAGGCGATGTAATTGTACATCAATGACCGTGAAAGCTATTTCTGTAAAGCGCCCCGACAATGATTGTCACATTAGTTTGCACTTAAGCAGAAACTGCGACAAAAACTCGCTAAATAGCCATTAAAGTTTGCATTCTGAGCACTGCAAACGCTATAGTTAATGCTAATATTATTGTGATCACAAGGACGTTGATATCATGCCACAGATCAGTTGCCGACTCATCTTATGCAGTGTGCTGGCATGGTCTTTTCCTGCTTTGGCTCAATCAGGCTCATTTGCGCTTTATAGTCACTATGCTCTGCTGGCTGCTCTGTTGTTGCTGCTTGGCGGTACGATCTGGCTGGTTACCCAATTGTCTAAAAGCCGGGCTAAAGCCACACAACTCGCTTTTTTGATGCGAAATAATAAAGATGCCGTCTGTTTACTGGATGCCAATTTAGTCATTCAGCACGTCAACCCAGCCTTTGAATCCATCACCAGCTATTCGGCCGAGCAAGCCATCAAACAACCGCTGAAACTATTCAACAGTCAGGGTGAGCCAGAAAATATCGCCAAAAGCATCCAGACAGCTTTGTTGCAAAAAGGCTTCTGGCATGGTGATATCTGGAGCCGTAAAGCCAATCAGCAAGTCTTTGCCATGGACTTATCCATCAGCTGCATCAGCCCTAGCAGCATCCAAGATGATGCGGTCTTTTTTGCTACCTTTGCTGATATCAGTGCCCGAAAAATGAGTGAGCTTGAACTTCGCCGCGTCAATACTAAAGATCCGATGACGCGCTTGCCGAACCGCGCCATGTTTTTAGATTTTCTGGAACGGGAAATCAATGCGGTCAGCGAACAATCACCACAATTTTCGATCCTGATCCTGCAACTGCCTGAGCTGAAAAAACACGATGAGTCGTCGCCCTTGCCATTAATGGACATCGCCAGCACCTTACGTGCTGCACTGCCTGCAGGCATGTTACTGGCCCGGTTAAGTACCACCGAGTTTGCGGTCGTCCTGCCTGGTCACCTGGTTTCAAAACGGCTCGATTTACAAAGCTATCGCCTGGCAAACCAACTGATCACGGCTTTACAGCAAGCCAGGTTCCCCGAACTAGGCCAGCCGCTAAGCCCAACCATTGGGATTGCCATCTACCCGGACGATGGCCATAGCTATGATCAGCTGTTGCGTAGTGCCGATCATGCTTTACAGCGTTCTCAGGCTTCATCGGCTCAGCCTATTCAGCTTTTTAACCAGGCGTTACTCCCTCGCTCAGCGGAATCCTTTGCCATGGAGCAAGAGCTGAAACAAGCCGTTGAGCAGGCTGAGTTTCGAGTCACTTACCAACCTAAACTGTGTGTCAGCAGCAACCGGGTAACCGGCTTTGAAGCGCTAGTGCGCTGGCAACATCCAGCACGTGGTTTGCTGAACCCCAGCCAATTCCTCAGTGTTGCGGAAGAAAGCGATTGCATTCTCTTGCTGGATCATCAGGTACTACATCAGGCCTGCCAGCAAGTCAGTCATTGGCAAAAAACAGGCATGATGCGGGGCCGTCTGGCTTTAAATATCGCCTGCCAGACTTTCTACCACCCTGAGTTTTTACAGCATTATCAGCAGCAAATTGCAGAGCATGAGTTAACGCCTGAGAATTTTGAACTGGAGTTGGATCAATCGATTCTCGCGCATCAGCCTGAACGTTGCAAAAGCATTTTAAGCCAGGCACGGGAGCTGGGCTTTCAATTGGTGTTGGATCGCTTTGGCAGTGGCTTGTCTGCCCTGCAGTATCTGCGTGATTTCCCACTCGACCAGATTAAAATTGATGGCAAGCTGGTACAGAAGTTGGAGCAATCCGAACTGGAGCGTAACCTGACTGCCAGCCTGATCCGCATGGCAGGTTACCTGCAGCTGGGCGTGGTAGCCAATCAGGTAGAGAATGAAATGCAGGCTTATTTGCTGCATGTCATGGGCTGTGAAACAGTCCAGGGGCATGTGTTCAGTAAAGCCGTATTACCCGCTGAGCTGGCAGCCGTGATTGCCAGAGAGTCGCGCTCTATTCAACATAAAGCATCCGGCTGATGTTGTTGCCATTGACTCGGCACATAAGGTAAACCATAAAAAAACGCGCTGGATCAGCGCGTTTTTTGTTGCTTAACGATAAGCCTGCTTTATGCATCCGCGCGAGCTGGGGCGCCTTCGGCTTCAGCCTGACGCTTTTGCACGTACTGCGCAAACAAAGCATCAAAGTTTACCGGGGCCAGGTTCAGTTGCGGGAAGGTACCACGGTTCACCAGGTTCGACACAGCTTCACGGGCATACGGGAACAGGATGTTCGGGCAAAATGACGCCAGCATATGGGCTAGTTGGTTTTCAGGCAGTTGAGCAATGCTGAAAATACCCGATTGCTGTACTTCACACAAAAAAGCGGTTTCTTCGCCTACCGTGGTGGTAACCGTCAGGGACAAGGTCACCTGATAGACATCGTCTTCCAGCTTGTCGCTGCGCGTATCCAGATCCAACTTCACCTCTGGCTTCCACTCTTTGCGGAAAATCGCTGGGGCGTTCGGCGCTTCGAAAGAGATATCTTTGACGAAAATGCGTTGAATCGAAAACTGGGTTTGTTGCTCTGGTTGCTCTGCTGCAACGCCATTTGCTTGTTCTTCGGCCATGATTAATCCTAAATTGTCATACGAAATTATTGAGTTAATAGCGGGTCCAGTTTGCCGGCTGCATCTAATGCAACCAGATCATCGCATCCGCCGATATGCTGATCATTGATAAAAATTTGCGGCACCGTAGCACGACCGCCCGCTTTTTCAATCATCTGTGGGCGTAGTTCAGGCTGCGCATCAATACGAATTTCCTGAAATTTGACCCCTTTACTCATCAGCAAGCTTGCTGCTTGTACACAGAAGGGACAATACGCTTTGGTGTACATGGTTACATTTGACATCTGCACCCTCACTTAGAACGAACGACCGGCAAACTTGCGCCAGTCCAACTGTTCATGCCACCCTTGAGCACACAAACGGTGCTACAACCTTGCTTCAGCAGTGCAGACGCGGCTTTCTGTGCGGTGACTCCTGCCTGGCATACTACAATAATGGGGTTCGACTTGAGCTTTTCAAGCCCTTTGGCCGAACCTTGTTGAATTTCAGCTGCCGCTATTTGTTTGGCTCCGGTAATATGACCTTTTTTAAAGTCATCCTCACCGCGAATATCCACCACAGTGGCATTTTGTCGGTTGACCA
Organism: Alkalimonas sp.; assembly: GCA_022565655.1. Lineage (GTDB taxonomy): Bacteria > Pseudomonadota > Gammaproteobacteria > Enterobacterales > Alteromonadaceae > Alkalimonas. The sequence goes on along the minus strand of JAIUMG010000030.1, from coordinate 5,610 downwards.
GCATGGTCAGTTCGGTTGGGCTGATCTGTTTAATACTGGATAACTTGGCTTTGATGGTGCCAAATACCAGCAAAAAGACCAATGCAGCCCAAATAAGACTCAAAATCGGGTTGTTGCCGATAAATTCAATCCACTGCTCCATGATGCACTCTATTCTGACTTCAATTTAAAGTGGCCAGAGTATACCCGCTTTAGCACAATAAAACAGCCCCAATGGCCTCGATTGAGTGCGTGCAGGGCTGGAGAAAAGTGAAAAAACAGGTAAGATAGAGCATTCTTTTTTAATGCCAACCAGATGGAGAGCAAACAACCATGACCGCTGCCAAAAAACCGTTAGTACTGATGATTCTGGATGGCTGGGGTTACCGTGAATCCTCCGAGTCCAACGCTATCGCTCAGGCCAACACGCCAGTGATGGATCGGTTATGGCAAGAGTACCCACACACCTTAATTTCCGGCTCTGGCATGGATGTTGGTTTACCGGACGGTCAAATGGGCAACTCGGAAGTGGGCCATGTCAATCTGGGCTCCGGCCGGGTGGTGTACCAGGATTTCACCCGGGTCACCAAAGCCATCACCGATGGCGACTTTTATCAAAATAAAGTCTTGGTGGATACCGTGCAACAAGCGGTCGCTGCGGACGGTGCCGTGCATGTGATGGGGCTATTATCCCCCGGTGGCGTGCATAGTCACGAAGCACACATCCTGGCCATGCTGGAGCTCGCCCGCCAACAAGGTGCCAGCCGTATTTATCTGCATGCGTTTTTAGATGGCCGCGATACACCGCCTCGCAGCGCCGCGGCTTCGCTGCAAAAAGTGCAGGATTACTTCAGCCAACATCAATGTGGCCAAATTGCGTCTATCGTTGGGCGTTACTACGCCATGGATAGGGACAACCGCTGGGATCGGGTGGCACAGGCCTATCACTTGCTCACAGCTGGCAAGGCCGAATTTCAGGCAGGGCAAGCCACCACGGCACTGGAGCAAGCTTATCAGCGGGATGAGAACGATGAGTTTGTCAAAGCAACCGCCATTGTGGATGCCGAGGGCCAGGCAATTCGCATGCAAGACGGTGATAGCGTGGTGTTTATGAACTTCCGGGCCGACCGGGCTCGTGAACTGAGTCAGGCCTTTACCGAGCCGCAGTTTGATGGCTTTACCCGTGAAGCCACGCCTCAACTCAGCCGGTTTGCCACCTTAACCGAATATGCGGCCGAGCTGAAAGCTGCAGTGGCCTACCCGCCGGTTGCCTTGCACAATGTACTGGGTGAATGGCTGGCCAAGCATGACAAAACCCAACTGCGGATCTCGGAAACCGAAAAGTACGCGCATGTGACGTTTTTCTTCAGCGGTGGTCGCGAAGAAAAATTTACCGGCGAAGAGCGTATTTTAATTCCGTCGCCACAGGTTGCTACCTACGACCTGCAACCGGAAATGAGCTCTGAAGCTCTGACCGACCAACTGATAGAAGCCATCCATAGCGGCCAGTACGATGTGATTGTCTGCAATTACCCCAATGGCGATATGGTCGGCCATACCGGTATTTTATCGGCGGCCATTAAGGCTGTAGAAGCCGTTGATCATTGCATTGGCCGGGTGGTCAGTGCGCTGCAGCAAGTCGGTGGCGAGTGTTTAATTACCGCCGACCACGGCAATGCCGAGCAAATGGAGGATGCCTCATCAGGCCAGGCACACACCGCCCATACCAGCTGCCCGGTACCGCTGATTTACGTTGGCCGCTCAGCCACAGCCGCCAGTGAAGGGATTTTAAGCGACATCGCCCCCACCATGCTGAGGCTGATGGAGATGGATATTCCAGCTGAAATGACCGGCCGTGCCTTGTTTGATGCGCACTCGTAATTTACGACACAGTAATGGTGTGCAGCAGGCGCTGCCCCTGCTGCACGGCCTGACCAACATCAGCCGCAATGTGCTGCTCAGCGCTTTGCTGCTTTGTACCCTGCTGCTGAGTCATCAGGCCGTCAGCGATCCCCGACAAAGCTCAGAACAAGAACTGGCCCAGGTGCAAGAGGATATCCGCAGTACCGAGCAACGCTTAAAAAAGCAGCAACAAGCGTTCAGCGCCGCAGAAAAGCAGTTGCAGCAAGCGGATCAGACGCTGGCTGAAGCAGGCAATCAGGTTCGGCGGCAACAGCAAGCTTTAGACAGAACCCAACAGCGTTTGCAGGCGCTTGAAGGTGAGCAAGTACAGTTGCAGCAGCAGTTCGATGAACAGCAACAGCGACTGGCTGAGCAGCTACGCAGTGCCTATCAATTAGGCCAGCATGATTACACCCAAATGCTGCTGAACCAGCAAGACGCCGCCCAGTTGGAGCGTGTGTTGATCTATTACCAGTACTTCAACCGGGCCCGCATGCAACAGTTGCAAGCCATTGAGACCACGGCAGCCCAGTTGCAACAAGTACAAGCCGAGTTGCAACAACAACAACAGCAGCTAACCGAGCAGCTGGCCAGTCTGCAACAACGGCAACAACAGTTGCAAACCGCCCGAAAAGAGCAACAGCAAACCGTGCAATCACTGCAGGCTCTGCTGCAAGAGCAAGGCCGCCAACTGGAGTACTTGCGCCAAAACGAAAGCAGCCTGCAAGCTACCATCGATGCCCTGAAAGCCAAAGCACAAGAAATCACCCTGGCTGGTTTAACCGCTTTGCAAGGGCAGCTGCAATGGCCACTGCAAGGCCAATTGTTGCAACGCTACAACCAGGCCCGTGAGGGCGGGCTGCGCTCACGGGGTATCTTGATTGCGGGCCAGGAAGGCGCCGAGGTCAGTGCCATTGCCAATGGCCAGGTGATCTATGCCGACTGGCTAAAAGGCTACGGCTGGGTGCTGGTACTTGATCATGGCGAAGGCTTTATGAGCTTGTATGGCCACAACCAAAGCTTACTGAGAGAACCGGGTGAACAGGTGGCTGCTGGTGAGCAAATCGCCCTGGTAGGCCGCAGTGGCGGCCAGGCCAGCGCTGGAGTCTACTTTGAAATCAGAGACAAAGGCGAGGCCGTTAATCCGCTCTCCTGGTTGCAAAGTCGTTAGCAAAAATAAGCGGTTGAGTAAAGGTGCGAATTAGCACTTTTACTCGCTGAAAAACACCCTATAATGAGTTTATTAAATAAACAGGTCGTTCCTGAACTGCGGGAACTGACCCATGTATAAGAATGACAACTAACGGTGCGACTCCTCTATTTTGTTTTGATTTGTGGTTGGCTGTGCCTCAGTGCAAGCCTGCAGGCAAACCAACAGCTGCCTAAGATTGCCATTATCATTGATGATATTGGTTACCAGCGTTCCGATCTCGACATGGTGGCCCTGCCTTACCCGCTGACCATTGCGGTATTACCCTTTACGCCCTACGGCCAACGGTCGGCCCAACTGGCTTTTAGCCAGCGCAAAGACGTGATGCTGCACATGCCGATGCAAGCGAGCAACAATAAAGCCCTCGGCCGCGGCGGCCTGACCCAGGATATGAGCCGCGCAGAGTTTCTGCAGGAACTGGATGCAGCGCTCAGTGATATACCCTACGCCATTGGTGTGAATAATCACATGGGCAGTTTACTGACCGAGCTAGACCGCCCGATGGCCTGGTTGATGCAGTATCTGAAACAGCGCCAGTTGTTTTTTGTTGATAGCCTGACCACAGTGCAAAGTCGGGCCCGTTATCAAGCTCAGCGGCATGGTGTTACCAACTTAAGCCGGCATGTGTTCCTGGATAATGATGTCAGTGAACAGGCGCTGGAGCAGCAGTTTGATTTGTTGCTCCGCATTGCCAAACGCCATCAGCAAGCCATCGCCATTGCTCACCCGTACCCGGAAACCTACGCTTTTTTAAAGCAACGACTAGCTGAACTGCCCGAGCTGGGCGTTGAGTTGGTGCCGGTGTCCACACTGTTGCCCAAAGAGCATCAGGTCATAGCCGCGGGCTTTACTGCACCAGCGATAGCCACACTGGAATAGCCACCACTACAGTGTTATTTGACACTTAGCTATTGAATCCAATCAGCCCTGGGCTAAACAAAATAGCACTGATAATAATCAATCGGAAGGATTGCCAGTAGGTCACTTCTTTAAGGCTAAACACATCGGGCATGGTGATATTCCAAAGCCATTGCAGAACTGCAGGTATGATGAAAAAGAATGCGAGAGCCATAAGTAACAGAGTTAAAGCCGGCGAAGTACTCATCTATCCTCCTTGAAATAACTGTTTGGGGTTTTAATAGTCTCTGAACAACGATCAATTAGTGTTATCATGCACTTAGCTTACTTTTTATTCAACCATTGAGTCTTTGTCACCCTATTCACAATAACAAAAGCTTCACGTCATTACACACTTAATTCTTTTAAAGCAATTAGAGTGGCCTCAGCCTGGGCTAGCAATTCTCCGACAAAAGCACCATTGCCAGGGCCAATTTCAAGCACCTTGTCACCGGATCGGATATCTAAGGCTTGCAGGCACTTCCGGTTCACAGACAGATTCGCTTCATTCATGCCAGTTGCAACCTGAGTTGAATGATCTCCACTGGGGCAGCGCAATTGCGCTGCTAGCTCCTTTGGCTCCATCACGATTGCTCTCTAAAACCAGCCATGGGCGTACCACATCCAACAGGCCATACCAAGCATCATCAGGTTTTCCAGCAAGGATACAAAGCCAAGAGGAACCTTGCCCGAACCACCGACACAGGCACATTTCAGCGCACGCTTGTCGATGTACACCGCTTTGAACACGGAAAAAGCCCCCACGCTGCCGATAAACAACGCCAGCGGAATAGACAACCAATTGAGTAAGCCGCCTACCATCAAAACTCCGGCCAGGCCTTCGGCAAAGGGGTAAACATAGCCATAGGGCACCCAGCGACGCGCCAGTACATCGTAGTTCAGAAACATGGTCGCGAAGCTTTCCACGTTCTGCAGTTTGAGTAACGCCAGCACCACCATCGACAGCGCTATAAACCATTCCACGGTTTGCACCGATAGCCCTGCACCATGCCCACCCAGACTCAAAGCTATGGCTGTTAATGCCGTAAGTGAAAACAGCGCCACCACAGGCCGGTAACTGGTGGCATTGGCATCAGGCACCGGCTTGCCCAAATGCCGGCGCAGATCTTCGTAACCACCAATTCGCTCGCCATCAATAAACACCTGCGGGGTTGTTGTCACCTGATGCTTGGCTTTAAAGGCATCGATTTCATCACGGCTTGTCAGGTGGTGATCTTCAACCTGATAACCGGCACGACGGAGTAAATACTGGGTTTTCAGCCCATAAGGGCATTGGTGCTGAGCGGTCATCATGCGGTACAGGACTGCTGTTTTTCTGGCATTCATACGATTGGATTCCCTCTTGAAAAACGTCAACTCAGCAACGAGCTTAAACTATAGACCTAACTACAGAGTCAAGAGGATTGTGGTTTACCGATGCAATCCAGCAAGGCTGCATTCGGGCATCCGGATGGGCTATCAAAGCCCGGGCTCGGGCAGCACGGCAGGTGTGCTATCCATATAAGTTAGAAAGCTCGTGGGTAGGTGCATCTGTCAGTTTCTTCATAATCACAATCAACCCAAAAGTCTTCTCGGTGCATCCATATCCTCATGCAGTACAC
>JAIUMG010000029.1 GCA_022565655.1 Alkalimonas sp. | reverse complement strand
CTAGGCGGACTTAAATTCATTTTTTTGATGTGCCTGACAGCTCCGCTGCCTAAAAAACACCCGGGCATAATACCGTTTTTGTCGCAGAAAAGATAGGTTTTGATCACCTAGAAATGCTTTGATACCAAGGCATGCCGCGGCCTATGCTGATTTCACGCATAGTTATGCAGCTATTTTTTGTAGCCGCTGTTGAAAACTTACTGTGGTTGGATCAATTGTGGCCAGGGTAAATCAGCTTGTCCCATCACCACAAAGTCAGGGTTGGCCAGACTTTCACGTTGGTTGTAACTGAGCGGCGCAAAGCTGCTATCAAGGATTTTCCCCCCCGCTTCTTCGACAATAATATGCACCGCTCCGGTATCCCATTCACCGGTCGGGCCAAGACGCACATAACAATCGGCCCCCCCTTCAGCCACCAAACAGCTTTTTAGTGAACAGCTGCCAAGGGCAATGTATTCCACTTGCTGCCCAACAGGCAGCAACTGCTCGATGCGCTCGCGAGGCTGACGTCGACTGACCGCCACACGAAGCGGAGCATCGACTTGGTGCTGATGCACCTGAATACGACGTATTTTGGAGCCCACTTGCTTAAAGGCACCATGGCCACGGGTGGCATAGTATAGCACCTGCTCTTTTGGCCAGTAAATCACCCCAAGCGCTGGCCAACCATGTTCAACTAATGCAATGCTCACGGCAAAATCACCACTGCGGGCAACAAACTCCTGGGTGCCATCCATCGGGTCTATCAACCAGTAGCGCGGCCAATGCTGCCGCTGCGCCAGCGGCAATAGCTGCACTTCTTCGGAAATAATCGGAATATCAGGCGTGATCTGCCCAAGATGCTGCATAATAATATCATTGGCCGCTAAATCGGCCGAGGTCACCGGGCTGGCGTCGTCTTTGGTTTCTTGCTGATAATCACCAGTCTGATACAGCCGCCATAAGGTATCCCCCGCTTCGCGGGCCGCCGTTTTGATTGGTTCAAGCAGTGAGCTCAAAAACATCAGGATTCCTTGCCAAATAGGCATCAGCCAAAAACAGGGCCGCCACGCTTCTTGCTTCGGTAAAGTCGGTTTGTTGCAATAACTCAGTGATACGATGTCGTGGCCAGCGCGTTAACTCCAGCGGCTCGGGCTCATCACCCGCCAAATGTTCTTCATACAAATCAAGCGCCAACACTATATGCATTGTAGCATTAAAATAGCCAGGTGCCAGAGCAACCGACTTCAGTGTGATAAAGCGCCGGGCCCCAAAACCGATTTCTTCCTTCAGTTCGCGGTTGGCTGCGGTTAAGGCATCTTCACCTGGATCAATCAGTCCTTTGGGAAAGCCCAACTGATAATCGTGAGTGCCGGCACAGTATTCTCGCACCAGATAAAAGTGCTCAGGATCCGGGCAGGCCACCACCATTACGGCCCCCCGGCCGCTGCCACGCATCCGTTCGTAGGTGCGCTCTTCGCCATTGCTGAAACGAAGCTGCAGTTGCTCAATTTTAAACAGTCGACTCTGGGCAACAATCTCTTGCTCCAGAATATCGGGCTTTTGTTTTTCAAGCTTTGATTCAGCCATGAGACTCCCTCTGCTACAATAGCGACGCTTACCATGATAAAACGAATGACAGGAAAAAACGATGCTCGACTGGGATCAAATTGATACCGTGCTACTCGATATGGATGGCACCCTGCTGGATCTGCACTTTGATAACTATTTCTGGCAGGAGCATTTACCAAAGCGCTGGGCCGAGATCTCAGGTCGTGAGCTGGCCGACACCCAAGCCGAGTTGATGGCGGAGTACAGCCAACTGAACGGTAAAATCGAATGGTATTGCCTGGATTACTGGGGGCAGCGGTTGCAATTGCCGATCAGTGAACTCAAACGCGAAGTAATGGATAAAATTCGCATGCGCGATGACGTGCCCGCCTTTTTGACCGCTCTGCAACAAAGTGGCCGCGATATTGTGCTGGTGACCAATGCACACCCCGACAGTTTATCGCTGAAAATTGAGCGCACTGATTTAGCCCGTTACATTGAGCAGCTGATTTCCACCCATGAGTTTGGTGTCACCAAAGAGAGCTGGGCCTTGTGGCAAAAACTGCAGGATCGGCTTGGCTTTGACCCTGAGCGCACGCTGTTTGTCGATGACAGCCTGCCCATCCTGCAAGCAGCGCAGGAGTTTGGCATTCGCCACCTGCTCGCTGTCGCCAACCCGGATAGCCAGCAACCCAGTCGGTTGATTGAACAATTTCCGGCCATCACCGATTATCAGCAATTGCTAAGCGGCATCCGGCAGAGCTCGCGTCATCAACCGTGAGTGCCTGTTCATTGGACGTTTTTTACTGGTGAAAGTCGAACAAAATGCCTTATAAATGCCGCAACAACCAAGCAGGTACCAGAATGATGAAGTTTTTGACCCTAATGGCCACCAGTGCCATCGTACTCCTTGGCTGCAGCAGTCTGCCAGCCAACCACAGCAGCTCACCAGGCCCAACTGCCAATGCCGCAGCCATTGAAGGCCATATGGTATTCTTAGCGTCCGATGAGCTGGAAGGCCGTGATACCGGCAGCCGTGGTCATGAAATAGCGGCCTTGTATATCGCCACTCAGTTGCAAGCGCTGGGTTTAGAGCCAGCTGGCGATAATGGCTCCTATTTTCAGCAGGTGCCACTACGCAGCAGCCGCCTGGTGCCGGGCAGTGCCAACCTGACCTTGCATACCGCAGATGGCGATACCAGCCTGGCCTATCCAAAAGCCTTTTTTACCGGCTCTGACCCGGTAGCTACCGAATCAAACGTGACCGCACCGCTGGTCTTTGTCGGTTATGGCCTGGTGTCTGACGAGTTTGGCTTGAATGATTATGCAGACCTCGATGTCGATGGCAAAATTGCGGTGATGCTGGCCGGTTTACCTGAGCACATCCCCAGCGAGGAAGCCGCCCATCTTGGCCGGGAGCGAAGCCGTTTTGCAGCGGAACAAGGCGCGGTTGGCATCATTACCATCCACACACCACAACGCGAAGCGGTTCGCCCTTACGCCAACAGTATTTTATATCTGAATACCCCCTCCATGCGCTGGGTGGATGCCGAAGGACAACCTGGTGGTGTTCAACGACAATTGCTTGGCGGTGCCTATGTGCACCATGAAGCGGCTCAAGCGCTTTTTTCTTCTGCAGAGACCTCGCTCAGTACTATTTTCAACCAACTTGACGCTGAAGAAATGCCGCAAGGTTTTGCGCTGAATCTCAGCGCCACCTTACCGCAAGTCGACACATGAAGACATCACCAGCCCAAATGTGGTCGCGGTTCTGCCCGGCTCTGACCCTGAACTACGTGATGAATACGTGGTCTTGACCGCCCACGCCGACCACATTGGCATGATCCAGGATGTGCGTAGTGATAACCGCGTTAATAATGGCGCCATGGATAACGCTGCAGGCGTGGCCATTTTACTGGAAACCGCACGGATGTTTACCGAGCTGGCCGAACCACCCAAACGCTCGATTCTGTTTCTGGTGGTGACGGGTGAAGAAAAAGGCTTACTCGGCGCCGATTATTTTGCCCATCATCCTACCCGGCCGCTGGAAAACCTGATTGCCAACGTCAATATGGATATGCCGGTGCTGTTGTATCCCTTTGCCGATCTGATCGCTTTTGGTGCCAATCATTCTACCCTTGGCAAGGTCGTGGAACGAGCAGCCAGCAAAGAAGGCATTGCCCTGAGCCCGGACCCAATGCCAGAGCAGGCCATATTCACCCGCTCGGATCATTATACTTTGGTACGTCAGGGCATTCCGGCCGTCTTTCTCATGACCGGCTTCCAATCGCAGGATCCTGAACAAGATGCAGCGGCGATTTGGGGAAGTTTCTTTAGCAATCACTACCATAAGCCAACCGACTCTATTGCTGACTTAACCCGGGAGTACGGTGCAATTCGCTATGATTTCGGTGCTATTTTCACCCAAATCAACTTTAACATTGCTTTGGATCTAGCCACCGAACCACAACGTCCTTATTGGCTGGAAAGCAGTTACTTTCATGATGTGATCGGTCAGCCTCAAACTCAGCAGTCCCCGCGCGCTACCGCAGAGTAGCGCCTGAGTCTTCGTCTCTGCAGGCTCCGGTTGTCAGCACCGGCATTCACCCTGTATAGTTAATTTTTAATTAAAAATTAACTATATGCATTTTCTACGTTTTGTCATTCTGTGCAGCTGTCTCTGTGCCAGCAGTGTTCAGCTGCTGGTCGCTGCCACTCAGCCAGAGCCTAGCCGCGTGGCAGGCCATCTGCAATTTCTGGCCGATGACTTACTGCAAGGAAGAGAAACCGGCAGCCATGGTCATCAGGTCGCTGCCCGCTATGTCGCCAGCCAGCTTCAGGCTTATGGTCTGCAAGCACTGCCCGCCTACCCGGACTTCTGGCAACAGGTGCCGCTTCGTCAAGCCAGCTTGCACCAGGCAAATCATCAGCTGGTGCTGCATCTTCCTGATGGCGATCATCCGCTTAGCGCGCCAGCCGATTACTTTATGCTGCCCGATCTATGGGCTGAACAGTCGGCCGTGACCGCACCAGTGGTTTTTGTTGGCTATGGCCTGGTCTCTGAGCATTTTGGGCTGGACGATTACGCCGGGCTGGATATCGAAGGCAAGCTGGTGATGATGCTCACCGGCTTGCCCGAGCATTTGCCAGCCGACGAGATCGCGCACCTGCGTCAGCAACGGCTGCAGCATGCTAAAGATCGCGGCGCTGTCGGTGTGATTTATTTGTATACCCCAAAACAGCAACAAGTACAGCCATACCAATTGTTCCTGCAGCATTTTAGCCTGGCCCCGATGATGACCTGGTTAACCGAACAACAGCAGCCAGGCAGTCATCAGCATAGCCATGCCTTTCAAGCAGAAGCCTATGTGCATCATGATGCGGCCGCCCCGTTTTTTCAGCAGGCTCCAACACCTGTGACCGATGTGTTTGCGCAGGTTGAACAGCAGCAACTGCCACGCGGGTTCGATTTAGGAGTGACTGTTACGCTGCACAGAAACAGCCAGCATCAGCAGCTTTCCAGCCCTAATGTGTTGGCGGTTTTGCCCGGAAGTGATCCAGAGTTACGGCATGAGTACCTGGTGTTGACAGCTCATATCGATCATATTGGGCTAAGCCGGGATTTGCGTTATGCCAAGCAGCCAGCCATTAATAATGGTGCGATGGATAATGCCGCCGGGGTGGCTATTCTGCTGGAAGTGGCTCGCGTACTGGCGGCCGGGCCGGCACCTGCCCGATCGGTGCTTTTCTTATTTCCAACTGCTGAAGAACGGGGTTTACTGGGTGCCGAGTACTTTACCCACCATCCTGCAGTCCCCCTGCAGCAGATCATCGCCACGCTCAATGTTGATGTTCCTCTGTTACTGTTTCCAATGGCCGATCTACTGGCTTATGGTGCCGAGCATTCCACTTTGGGCTCAGCAGTAACCCGGGCGGCCTCGCGAGAAGGTTTAACCATCAGTGCGGATCCACGGCCTGAACAAGCGCTCTTTACCCGCTCTGATCACTACCGTTTTGTTGAGCAGGGCATCCCGGCACTGTTTCTGATGGCAGGCCATACCTCGAGCGATCCTGACATCGATGGCCTGAGCATCTGGCAGCGCTACCTGAGTCAACACTACCATCAACCCAGCGACTCCATTGCCGGCCTCACTGCTGATTTTGGTAAGATTTATTACCATGAAGGAGCCCGGTTCAGCCGGGTGCTGCTGCATCTAATCGCTGAACTTGCCAACGAAGCGGAACAACCTCAGTGGCAACAGGACAGTTTTTTTCAGTCACAAACCATGGCGCAAGAGCACTAGGCGGGCTGCATCACACAAGGCACAGCGCAGCAACTAGCCGGGGTTTTTAACGCGGGCAGTCAGCTGCTGCTGCAAATAATCAATCACCAGCTGCACTTTGGTGGTCAGGTGACGGTTCTTTGGGTACAGCGCCCAGATCCCTTCGGCATCTGGCCGGTTATCAGGTAATAACTCCATCAGCTCGCCTTGAATCAACGGCTGATGCACATAGTAATCCGGTAGCTGCACCAGCCCTAACCCACGTTTTGCCGCGTCCAGCAAGGCTAAACCGCTATTGCATTGCACCCGGCCCCGCGGGCGAAAGTTCACGGACTTGCCGGCCTCCCAAAAGCGCCAGTGATCCAGGGTTCCGGGTAAGCAAGAATGCTGGCTCAGCTCAGCCAGATCTGCCGGCTGGCCAAACTGTCGCAGGTAAGCCGGAGCGGCCACCAGATGCAGCTGACGCGCCGTCAAACGCCGCGCCATCAGGCTGGAGTCTTCCAGTTGTCCCAGCCGGATCGCTAAATCAAAGCTCCCCTGAATCAGATCCAGCCGCTGATTGCTGAGTTGCAAGTGCAATTCCAGCTCTGGATACTGTTGTAAGAACTGATGCAGCAAAGGCGCAATACGATGCTCACCATAATAGACCGGTGCAGTAATTCGCAGCTGCCCCCGCGGTGACGTGCTCAGCTCAGCCACCGCCTGATTGGCCTCTGTCAGACTATACACTAGGTGGCGGCAATGCTGTAAATACAGCTCCCCTTCTTTGGTCAACGTGACCGAGCGGGTTGAACGGAACAACAGCTTGAGCCCAAGCCGTTGTTCCAGCGCCGTCACATTACGGCTGACTTGTGCCACCGAGCAATCCAGCTGCTTTGCTGCCTCGGTAAAGCTATGCTGCTCTGCTACCGCGACAAACTCACTAATCCCCTGCCACGCTTTCATGCCTACACTCACCTATCTTTGCATATATGCAAAACTAATTTACTGTTTAGCTGGATTATCTCTAATCCGGAAATAATTACAATGGGCTACGCTTAATCATAATCATAAAATTAAATCATCGACCAACTACAGGAATCATCGTTATGCAATCCATTAAAGCCCGTGCAGCCGTGGCCTGGGGCCCAGGCCAGCCACTCTCCATTGAAGAAGTCGATTTAATGCCGCCACAACAGGGCGAAGTACTGGTTCGTATCGTCGCCACTGGTGTTTGCCATACCGATGCTTATACTCTGTCAGGTGATGACCCTGAAGGTATTTTCCCGGCGATTTTAGGCCATGAAGGCGGCGGCATTGTTGAAGCGGTTGGTGAAGGCGTGACCTCGGTTGAGGTGGGTGATCACGTGATCCCGCTGTACACACCGGAATGCGGCAAATGCAAATTCTGTTTATCTGGCAAAACCAATTTATGTCAGGCCATTCGAGCCACTCAGGGCAAAGGCTTGATGCCGGATGGTACCAGCCGGTTTTCCAAAGATGGCAAGCCCATTTACCATTACATGGGCACATCTACCTTCTCTGAGTACACCGTACTGCCAGAAATTTCGCTGGCAAAAATCAACAAAACAGCGCCGTTGGAAAAAGTCTGTCTGCTAGGCTGTGGTGTCACCACCGGCATGGGCGCTGTGATGAATACCGCCAAAGTGCAACCGGGCGACACCGTAGCGGTATTTGGTTTGGGTGGTATTGGTCTTTCAGCCATTATTGGCGCGGTGATGGCGGGTGCCAGCCGCATTATTGCCATTGATATCAACGAAAGTAAGTTTGAAATCGCCACTCAGTTAGGTGCCACCGATGTGGTGAACCCAAACTATTATGACCAACCTATTCAGGAAGTGATTATCGAGATGACTGATGGCGGCGTGGATTTCTCCTTTGAGTGTATTGGCAATGTGCATGTGATGCGCTCGGCGCTGGAATGCTGCCACAAAGGCTGGGGCGAGTCGGTGATCATCGGTGTGGCCGGAGCCGGTCAGGAAATTTCCACCCGCCCCTTCCAGTTGGTGACCGGCCGGGTTTGGCGCGGTACTGCCTTTGGCGGCGTCAAAGGCCGCTCAGAATTACCGGATTATGTTGAACGCTATTTGGCGGGTGAATTTGAACTGGATACCTTTATCACCCATACAATGCCACTGGAGCAGATCAATGATGCCTTTGATTTAATGCATGAAGGCAAATCCATCCGCACCGTGATCCACTTTTAAGGAAAGCTCTTTAAGGAGAAATATGATGCCAGCCCTTGAAAAAATCAGCGATCAGCGGCTATTTGGTGGCCGCCAGATGCGTTTTGAGCATGACTCAAAAACGCTGCAGTGCCGCATGCAGTTTTCGGTCTATCTGCCTCAACTGGCAACACAGCAGGATGTACCCGCATTATACTGGCTATCGGGCTTAACTTGCACTGATGAGAACTTCTCGGCCAAAGCCGGTGCGCAGCGCCTGGCAGCAGAGCTTGGTATGGCGCTGGTGATCCCGGATACCAGCCCGCGCGGCGATGCCGTGCCAGATGATCCCGAAGGCGCTTACGACTTTGGCCTGGGGGCCGGTTTTTATGTCAATGCCACCGAGGCGCCTTTTGCTAAGCACTACCAGATGTACGATTACATCAGCAAAGAGCTGCCTGCTCTGGTCGAGGCAGAGTTGCCCTTATCGACCAAACGCGCCATTTCCGGCCACTCGATGGGCGGCCACGGCGCCTTGGTCATCGCACTGCGTGAAACCGGCCGTTATGCATCAGTCTCCGCCTTTGCACCTATCAGCAATCCCGTAAATTGTCCCTGGGGAAAAAAAGCGTTCAGCGGTTATCTTGGCAAGGACGAAAGCAGCTGGCAGGCCTACGATGCCTCACTGCTGTTAGCCCAGCACAAAGCGGAGCTACCCATACTGGTGGATCAGGGCGAAGCTGATCAGTTTCTGGCCGAGCAGCTGAAGCCCGAAGTCTTACAAGCCGCCAGCGACGCCAGCGGTTCTGCCATCAAGCTGCGTATTCAGCCGGGTTATGACCACAGCTACTACTTTATTGCCAGCTTTATCGAAGACCATCTACGTTTTCATGCGCAGTATTTGTTACCCTAGATCAGCTGAGCCGCAGCCGAAAGCAAGCGCCTTGCTCTGTTGGCAGGTATTGCAGTTCGCCACCTTGAGCCTGCATCAGAGCTCGGGCCAGGCTCAAGCCTATGCCTGAGCCGCTGCTTTTGGTGGTATAAAACGGAATAAACAGTTTTTCTGCTGCCGAATCTGCAATGCCAGGGCCGCTGTCGGTCATTTCCAGCAACCAGTGCTGATACGGACAATGGGCCTTAATATGCAAGCTCCGCGCTTCACGGCCTTTCATCGCTTCGAACGCATTTTTCAGCAAGTTAATCAACACTTGCTGCAGCAGCGCTGGGTCCAGCCAGAGCGCGGGGATTTGCTGTGGCAGTTCAAGCTCTACTTGTATATCTGCCAATTCATGGCTGAGTAATTGCAGTACCTGTTGCAACTGCTCAGCCAGTTGTACGGGCTTTAAATCAGCTTGCACTGGCGTACTGAGCTGTTGAAATGAAGCAATAAACTGACTTAAATGTTCGCCACGTCTGGCAATGGTTTGGCTGGCCAGCGTTAGATCAGCATGGCTATCATGATCCAGCTCGTCTCCAGCAGCAGGGAGCATCGCCAGGCTGCTTTGCGCTAGTGACACCATCGGGTTGATGGAGTTGGCGATTTCATGCGTCAATACCCGGGTTAATTGCTGATAGGCTTTCACTTCCTCTGCCAATAGCTGCTGCTGAATACTTTGCAAAGTCAGTAACTTACGTGGTTGGCCTAGCAGTTGACTATGCACCAGACTAAACGCTAGACGATCGTGACCCGCAGGAGCCTGCCACACTAGCTCGCCTTTTTGTGACGCCTTTGGCTGCTGCAGCTTCTGCCACAGCAACTGCAAAGAGCCCTTGCTCTGTGCCGTCAACCCTTGCCTTGCTTGTTGCACCAACTCATGACCCAGCAACCGCTCAGCGGCTGGGTTGGCTTGCAGCAACTGATTGTGTTGATCAAACTCCAATACGGCTACTTCAAGTTGTGCCAGTAAGGCAGTGAGGTAATGTGCTCTGGCTTCAGCTTGTTGCCGACTCAGTTGCAATTGCTGTTGCACTTCGGCATACAAGGTTTGCAACTGCGGCTGATAGCGCAATCGAAAGCTGACATCCTGATTGGCGAGAGCCCGTAACGCCAGCTCAGTTTGACGTTGCTGTTTGCAACCATAATGAAGCAATAACCAGATACCGCTCAGCATCAGCGACAGCAATAGCGCCGTCTGGGCATTCAACCTCAGCCCTTGCCAGCCTAATAAAAAAGCGCTGAAACACAGCAGGGAAATCGCCCATAAGATGCTGGCATTCATAGTTGGTACTTTTCCATCCGTCGGTACAATGCCGCCCGGGTTAAACCCAGTGCTTTTGCTGCTTGGCTGATATTGCCCTGATAAAACTGCAACGCCTGAGCGATGGTTTTACGCTCCACATAATCCAAAGTGAAATCATGCCCCTTGTCTGCAGTTTCGGTGGTGACCGGGGCAGATACAGGTTCAGCCGTCAACTGGCTGAAATCCAGCTGGCCCTGTTCAGCCAGCACCACCGCACGTTCAACCACATGTGCCAACTGGCGAACATTGCCCGGCCAGTCGTGGCGGCTTAACTTAGTGATGTCACCAGAGCTGATGCGGAGGCCAGTTTGCTGGTACTTTTGACTGTAATACTGCAAGTACCAATCCAGCAACAAGGGGATGTCTTCACGGCGATGACGCAGTGGCGGCAAGGTGATCTCCACCGTATTGATGCGGTACAACAAGTCTTGGCGAAACTCTCCATTGGCCACCTTTTCAGTCAAATCATCATTGGTGGCACAGATCAGTCGGGCATCAAACGGCTCTGGCTGGCTGCTACCCACGGCTACCACGGTTCGGTTTTGCAGTGCAGTGAGTAACTTGGCCTGCTGCGCCAGCGGTAAATTACCCAACTCATCCAGCAGTAAAGTGCCTGCTGAGGCTTGGCGTAAGCGGCCACTGTAATCACTCTTGGCGTCGGTAAAGGCGCCCTTCTTATGACCAAACAGCTCGCTTTCAAACAAACTTGCCGGCACCGCGCCCATATCCACCGTGACCAAAGGCCCCGCTCGCCGCGCTGAGGCCTGATGAATCGCCTGCGCGGCCAGCGCCTTACCGGTGCCACTTTCACCAAGCAACAAAATATTCGCTTCCGTCGCCGCTGCTTTTTCAATCAAGCGAAACACCTGTTGCATCACCGGGCTGCTACCCAGCATTGGCGGCACTTCTGCCTCCTGCGACGCTAATTTGACTGGGGTTGAACCAGCCGATACATGCTGCTGTACTGTCTGCAGCAATTGTTCATTCTGCCAAGGCTTTGCAATAAAATCGCATGCACCTAACTGCATTGCTCGTACCGCTAAGGGCAGCTCTGCATAAGCGGTCATCATCACCACAGGTAAGCTCGGCTTAGCGTGCAATGCCTGCTTTAAATAATAAATGCCTTCTTCGCCACTGCTAGCATCCCGCTGAAAGTTCATATCCAGCAGCAATAAATCCACGCTTGCTTGCTGCAAAGTGGCTAGCAATTGGCTGGGATCGCTGAGCGTCAACACCTGCTGCACATGAGGTTTCAGGCACAGCCGGACGGCTGTCAGCAAATCAGTATTATCATCAAGTACAAGAACGGTCGCAGGATATTTCATAAAAACAGCGTGTTATCAGGAGGTAACCGTCACCCTAAACAAAAGTAATCAGCAGCGCAAGTGGCCATTCATGGCATGTCATTAAGCCTATCTGACGCAACAACGCGCAGTTGTCCGTTTTCGAACAGTAGACTGTATCACCAGCGGACACCCCGCCCACCAAAAAACCATAACCACATGATTTAAATTATTTTTTTATTTGGCATGGCTTTTGTATTTATCAGAGCATTCCGAACAACAGAGTGTTTATGATGGACAAAAAAATATCCCGCCCTACTCGACGCCCACTCTGGCTCGGCAGTGCCGTACTGCTGCTGGTCGTCGCTCTTCTGCTTGGCAGTCGCTGGCAAGCCAATGCTGGCGTGCAACTGCAATTGCCACTCAGCTCGCTAAGTACCGCTGTTGTCCAGTCGCAAAATATGCAGGAAAGCATCGCGCTACGAGCGACCGTGCTACCGCAACACACTGTGTATCTGGATGTAATCGAAGGGGGCCGGGTTGAACAACGCTTGGTCGAGCAAGGCAGCTTTGTTGAACAAGGTCAGCCGCTGGTGCAGCTGACCAACACCAATCTACAGCTGGATTTAATCAGCCGCGAGGCTCAGGTCACCGAGCAGATGAACTTCCTGCGCAACACCCAGATGACGATAGAAACCAACCGGCTGAACCTACAACGTGATGTATTGGATATTGAGTTTCGCATCATCACCATTGAGCGGCACTTACAGCAAAGTAAACCCTTAGTGGCATCTGGTGTTTTGGCCGAAGAGCACTTGCTTAATCTGACACAAGAACTGAGCTATCAACAAAGCCGGTTGCAACTGACCCATGAGCGGCAGCAGCAAGAGGAAAGCATTCGACAGCTTCAACTGCAGCAACTTTCTGAAAGCGTCGAGATGCTCACTCGCAACCTTGAATTCGCCCGCCAGAATGTACAAAACCTGCTGGTTCGAGCCCCGGTTAGCGGCTATTTGAGTGAATTCACTGTTGAAACGGGTGAATCAAGAGCTCCCGGCAGTCGTTTGGGCCAGATTGATATTCCCGATCAGTACAAGCTGGTGGCCACTGTCGATGAGTTTTACCTTGGCCGCATCCAAACAGGCATGCGAGCCGAGGTTCGTCTGCAACAACAGGACTTACAGCTCAGTGTAAGCCGTATTGATAGCCGGGTGGTGAATAACCAATTTCAAATCGAGTTTGTACTGCCTGAGCAATTGCAGCCAAAGCGTGGGCAGTCGGTCAACCTGACCTTGCTGCTGGAGCAACAGCAACAACAAGCTTTAGCCCTGCCGCGTGGCCCTTATCTGGCCGACAGTGGTGGTCACTTCGTCTATGTGTTGAATCCAGATACTGCCACGGCCCGCAAACAAATGGTGCAACTAGGACGACAAGGAGCACAGAAGATAGAAGTGATTCAGGGGCTGTACGAAGGCGACATTGTGATCACCTCAGGCTATCGCGAGTTTCAACAAGCCGATATCATTCAATTACAACACTAAGGACCAAACCATGATCCAATTACAACAATTACAACGAGTGTTTCGTACCGCAGAGCTGGAAACTACCGCACTAAACAACATCAATCTAGCCATTGAAGCGGGTGAGTTTGTGGCGATTATGGGCCCATCCGGTTGTGGTAAATCCACACTACTCAGCATTCTGGGCATGTTGGACAGCCCGAACTCAGGCCAGTACCTGTTTCAGGGTAGTGATATCTCCGGCTACAACGAACGGCAACTGGCAGAACTTCGCAAAAGTCAGCTGGGCTTTGTCTTTCAGAGTTTCAATCTGATTGATGAGTTAACGGTTTTTCAAAATGTCGAACTGCCTTTGCAGTATCAGGGAGTGCATAAAGCAGAACGCAAACAGCGGGTTGAGGCGATCCTAAAGCGGATGCAGATCGATCATCGTGCCGATCACCTACCACTGCAACTGTCTGGTGGCCAACAGCAGCGCGTCGCGGTTGCCAGAGCGCTGGTGATCAACCCAACATTAATATTAGCCGATGAACCAACGGGTAACCTTGACTCCAAAAATAGTGATGAAGTGATGCAGATGCTGCGCCAGCTGAACCAAGAAGGTACCACCGTGGTGATGGTGACCCACTCCGAACACGAAGCACGCTATGCCAGCCGTATCGTGCAAATGTTGGATGGCCAGATTGTCACCGAGCGCGTGATGGAGGTGAAGTATGCGTAGCTCATTCTCGATGATCGGCAATTACCTCACCACAGGGATACGGGCCGTGCTGCGGCATAAAGTGCATTTGGTATTGAACCTGTTTGGTCTGGCTATTGGCCTGGCGGCAGCCCTGTTCATTTTGCTGTTCGTGCAGCATGAACGAGGCTACGACCAGATGCACCCGAACGCTGCAACCAGCTACCGACTAGAGCAACTGTTTATCCCACTCAATCAGCGCTTTCCCATTTCTAGCCCAGCGGCGAAACATCTGCTACAAGATTACGATGCCCGCATTCAAGTGACCCGTCTGGCTGGTTTTGGTGATCCCGTAGTGCAGTTGAGCAGTTCACCGCTGAAATTAAGCTTACAACATGCTTTCGAAGCTGAAACCAACCTGACCGACTTCTTTCAGTTTGACATCCTGAAAGGTGACTTGCAGGCGGCTTTAAATCAGCCGAACCGATTAGCACTGTCTGAACACGAAGCCATGCGACTTTTTGGCAACACTGATGTGGTGGGTCAGCAATTGCAGTTGGATGAAAGCAACTATCACATCACGGCGGTCTATCGCTTGCCAGCCCAAACACACTTACAACTCGGCTCATTGCGTCGTTTAAGCGACACGATTGCCAATCACCCGTTAGCGCAGAACTCCGTGTATAGCTATCTGCAACTGCCGGCGGATCTAAACCAGTCTGCTTTGCTTAAGCAACTAAGCCAACAGCTCAATGAGCAAGCCTATCAGGGGCAGACCATGAGCGAGCTGAAATTGCGAGCACTGACAGATATTCACCTGCAGTCCGATCTCGGCTATGAGCTTAAAGTCAACGGCTCGGCAAGTACCGTTCGTATTGGTCTGATGCTGGCAGCGCTGCTACTGCTGGTCGCCACCATTAATTTTGTCAATATGAGTACCGCACGAGCCGGACAACGCGCGAAAGAGGTTGGTGTTCGCAAAACACTGGGTGCCAGTCGATGGCAACTATTTTGGCAGTTTATGCTGGAATCCTTGCTGATTGCTGCCGCCGCAGGTTTACTGGCGATGGTGCTGGTCGAACTGCTGTTGCCTCAATTCAGCGCTTTGGTCAATCGGCCATTAAGTCTAAGCTACCTGGGATCCTTTGGTGCATTGGTGCTAGCCACTATTGTCAGTACTGGCCTACTCGCTGGCGTGTACCCCGCCCTGTTTATCTCAGCTTTTGATGCAAAAAAAGTATTGAGTGGTGATTTTCAGCGCGGCAGCACGGCGATTTGGTTACGCAAAGCACTGTTAGTGTTGCAAGGCGCCATTGCAATTGGCCTGTTAGTCTCAACTGCAATACTGCAACAACAAGTGCAGTTGCTGCAAAACCAACCTACCGGCTATCAACGCGATGCGCGCTTGCTGGTGCATGATCTGCCGAATGAATTGCTGTTTTGGTCCGAGCAGCAAAGCTTAGTCCCCGCTTTGCAACAAATCGAAGGGGTACAGAGTGTCAGCCTGCTGGATATGCAGCTTACCGAGACCATATCCCAAGCCATGTCGATCCAGTTACCCGGCCAGACCGCGGATAATAGCCTGCCACCGATCCCACAATTAGGGGTTGGTTTTGATATTGTAGCAACTGCTGGCTTTACCCTGCTAGCCGGGCGCGACTTTAGCAGTGAGTTTCAAAGTGACTGGTATCAAAGGCACGATAATACAGCAACCGCTGCTGGTATCATCAACCAATCGCTGGCGCGTCAGGCTGGTTTCAGCAATCCAGCAGATGCGATAGGCCAACAATGGCAATTACCTGATAGCACACCACTGTCCATCACCGTCGTTGGGGTGATTGCTGATGTTCAAATTGGTGCTGCTACCCGCCAGCCCGAACCATTGCTGCTGATTGCCGGCCGCTCACCGATGATGGCAGGTCATATTCTTGTCAAGCTCGACCCTGCGCAGGCTCTGCAAAGTCGCATCCAGATTGAGCAAGTGCTGACTGAGCGGCTGCAACGGCAGGATATAACCTTGAGCTGGTTGGAAGACAATTACACCATGCTGTACCAAAACCAGAGGCGCCAAGGCACTGTCATCGCAATTTTTTCTGCTCTAGCTATCGCCCTCACCTGTGTCGGTTTATTTGGTCTGGCTGCTTTTAGCGCCGAACAACGATCACGCGAAGTCGCTATGCGCAAAGTGCTGGGTGCGGGCCAGTTCAAACTCGTTAATCTATTGGCCAATGAATACCTGACATTGATGGCCATCAGTGCCGTGCTGGCTATCCCCATCACGTACTTGGCTTTGGATTCCTGGCTGGCCACCTTCACGGTACGTGTGAGCCAAAGTCCATTGCTGTATATGCTCGCGACAATCCTCACCTTTGCCATTTGCTGGTGTACCGTAGCCGCACTGGCCTGGCAGGTTGCCAACCGCAAACCTGCCATGGTATTAAGACAGCAATAAGCATGGAATAAAGACTCATGAAAAAAGGATATGTAATGAAATTTGGCTTGATCTCATGTGGCGTGCTACTTGGCAGCGCGCTGATCCTTAGCGCCTGTAGCACTCCCAATACGGTTCAGCAGTTGATCACAGAGCAAGCGGTGATTGAGCAAGTGCCGGAGGGAAAGAATCAGGGCATGTATCGCAACCTGTATCGTGGTAAACAGGATTATCCGGTCACCTGTGAGGACGATTGCTACCCAGCACACCCAGAGGTAGCCTGCAAAAGCCATGGCCAGGATTGCCAGTTCACTGGTGAGCAAAACGCGCCTGAGCTGGGCAGTGGCTTTGAAGTGCACTGGCTGGGCCATGCCAGTTTTTTGATCAAAACCCCGGATGACCAGCAACTGCTGTTGGATCCGGTGCTTGGGCAGTTTGACTGGCCGGTCAACTGGGCCCAACACCTTGTCGGGATTATCAAACGACCTTATACCCCCACACTCACCGCAGAGCAGTTAACGGCTTCAGATGCAGTGCTTTATTCGCATCTGCACTACGATCATTTCAGCCACGCTACCATTCGCCAAATTGGTACCGAAGCACGGTACTATGTGCCAGTGGGTATGGCTGATTACATGCCAAGAGGCGGTTATCAAGTGCTGGAAAAGGCCTGGTACGGCAGTAGTGAGTTGGGTGAA